>NZ_JBMDWE010000029.1:0-53722 GCF_053579655.1 Gelidibacter sp.
ATGATCCTGCGATTGATTTAGCGGTGGTGGCGTCGGTGTTGTCCTCCAATGAAGATGTAGCCATTCCTAAAGATTATTGTTTTGCCGCCGAGGTTGGTCTTTCTGGAGAAATCCGTCCTGTGCAACGGGTGGAACAACGTATTTTAGAAGCTGAAAAACTAGGCTTTTCAAACATTTTCGTATCCAAATACAATAAAATAGCACTCAAAAACACCATTATCAAAATCCAATTGATTTCTAAAATTGAGGATTTGGTCAGTTTTTTGGTTTAGCATGTTGTAGTTAATCGTTATCTTTAATATTAAAATTTAACAACTATGGATATTCAATTGGAAAAATATAAACTCTTGGAATGGTTAATCGGACTCAAAGATGAACGAATTATTTCTAAGATTATAGAAGTCAAAAATGAAAATGATGATTCCTGGTCTGATGAAATTTCAGAGGATGAAAAAATCTTTATAAAAGCGGGTTTGAAAGACTTAGAAAACGGTAATACATTTTCTCATGAGCAAGTCATGGAAGAAGTAAGTAGAACTTACGGTTTGTAGTTCTATGGAAATTGTTTGGACAAAATTTGCTAAGATAACATATTTCGAAACCATAGAAAATCTGAAATCGAAATGGACTTTTAAGGAAGTCAAAGAGTTTCATGATTTAACAAATGCTTTTTTGAATAAAATAAAGCGTAATCAAGTCGAATTTCCTACTATAAATGCTGAGTTGGAAATTAGAAAAGCAATTATTCATAAAAACGATTCACTTTACTTTAAAATGAATCCTCATAGCCAAAAAATCTTTTTAGTTTCTTCAATAATCGCATGAACCCAAAAACTTTAAAAAAAATTACTCAATAATCCATAAATGAAAACAAAAGTCCTTCAAATCATAGTTGTCCTAAGTCTATTCGTTTCCTGCGGTCCAAAACCTAGTAAATCCATCGCGATTATTACTAAAGAAACGAATACCTATATTTCCCTAGTGGATAAGAATTCCAATTTAAAAGAAGAAATGGTCGAAGGCGCCCTAACCGACGCCGAAGGTTTTAAAGATATCGGAAAATTCAAGTACAGTGTTTATTTTGATGAGAAAACCAACGAGCTCATTAAGATAAAAAATGTGGAAATGACCGATAAAACCATTTCAGAGACCTATTATTTCAAAGATGGTAATTTGGTGTTGATCGACACCAATTTAAGTGAAACGCCCAACAAAATGTATATTCAGAAAAGCAAAGTCATTTCTGAATCCAAGATGGATGATGCCACACAAAAAGTGCTATTGGAAAAAGCAAAACGTTTCCAAAAGGCCTTTCAAAAGGACCATTAGCTTTTAGCTTTGTCGGTGTTTTCCACCAACAAATCATCCGTCGGTATTTGAGTTTTTAACATAGCTCTCACAAGCCCTCATTTTACTTAATTTTGGCCTTCTAATTTACTAAAAATCATTAATTTCGCACTTCGATTAGAATTAAGGAAATAATGAGCAGTAAATTCACTGAATATAAAGGACTTGACTTACCGAAAGTTGCAGAAGAAATCCGCAATTATTGGAAGGAAAATGACATTTTTGATAAAAGCGTAACAACAAGAGAAGGCAGCACGCCGTTTGTGTTTTTTGAAGGGCCACCTTCTGCAAACGGATTACCAGGAGTGCACCACGTTTTAGCGCGTGCCATAAAAGATATTTTCCCACGTTACAAAACCATGAAAGGCTTTCAGGTAAAACGCAAAGCTGGTTGGGATACCCACGGGTTGCCAATTGAATTGGGTGTAGAAAAGGAACTTGGTATTACCAAAGAGGATATCGGGAAAACCATTTCAGTGGAAGATTATAACGCGGCCTGCCGAAAAGCAGTCATGCGCTACACTGATGCCTGGAATGAGCTGACTCAAAAAATGGGTTATTGGGTAGATATGGACGATCCATATATTACCTATGAGCCAAAATATATGGAGAGTGTTTGGTGGTTGTTAAAGGAAATCTATAACAAGAAGTTGCTTTATAAAGGTTATACCATTCAGCCCTATTCTCCAAAAGCCGGTACAGGATTAAGTTCTCATGAGCTTAACCAGCCTGGCACTTATCAGGATGTGACGGATACGACGGTGGTTGCGCAATTTAAAGCCAATGCAGATTCGCTTCCTGATTTTTTACAAAATGAAGGCGATATTTACTTTTTGGCTTGGACGACAACTCCATGGACTTTGCCGAGTAACACCGCGCTGACCGTTGGTCCAAAAATCGATTATGTATTGGTAGAAACCTATAATCAGTACACGTTTGAACCTCTCAATGTTATTCTAGCAAAACCCTTGGTTAACAATCAATTTGATGGAAAATTCAAAAGGGTTGAAACCAAACCAGAATTATTAGAATATACTGCTGGGGATAAGAAGATTCCTTATTTCATTGTCAAAGAATTCAAAGGCATCAATTTAGTTGGGATTACTTATGAGCAATTATTGCCGTATGCACTTCCAAACGACCATCCCGAAAACGCCTTTAGAGTTATTTCTGGCGATTTCGTAACCACTGAAGATGGAACCGGAATTGTCCATACAGCGCCAACTTTTGGAGCGGATGATGCCTTGGTAGCTAAACAAGCTGTTCCAGAAGTGCCACCGCTATTGGTCAAAGACGAAAACGGAAATTTGGTGCCATTGGTCAATTTGCAAGGACGTTTTAGAAAAGAGGTCAAAGATGATTTTTATGGTTTTGCAGGCGAATATGTAAAATCGGAATATTTAGCAGATGACGAGCTCGTTGCAGAATACGAAAAGCAAAAGGAGAGTTTGAAATCTGTGATTGCCAATCTTAAAGAATATTTAAGCGTTGACGAACGTTTGGCCCTCAAATTAAAGAATGAAAACAAGGCCTTTAAGGTCGAAAAATATAAGCACAGCTATCCAAATTGCTGGCGTACGGATAAACCTATCTTGTATTATCCTTTGGATTCATGGTTTATCAAAGTTACGGATGTCAAAGACAGAATGTTCGAATTGAATGAAACCATCAATTGGAAACCAAAATCAACAGGTACAGGACGTTTTGGAAATTGGTTGGCGAATGCGAACGATTGGAATTTATCGCGTTCCCGTTATTGGGGAATTCCATTGCCAATTTGGAGAACTGAAGATGGTAAGGAAGAAATCTGTATTGGATCTGTTGAGGAGTTAAAAGCGGAAATGCAGAAATCCGTAGCACAAGGATTTATGCCTGCTGATATTTTCGCAGCGTTTGAAATCGGTAACAATTCCGAAGAAAATTATGCTAAAATAGATTTACACAAGAATATTGTGGATGAGATTGTATTGGTATCTCCATCAGGAAAACCAATGGCACGTGAAACGGATTTGATCGACGTTTGGTTCGATTCTGGAGCGATGCCTTATGCACAATGGCATTATCCTTTTGAAAACAAGGAATTAATTGATGAGCACAAAGCTTTCCCGGCTGATTTCATCGCTGAAGGTGTGGATCAAACGCGTGGATGGTTTTATACCTTGCATGCTATTGCCACTATGGTTTTTGATTCGGTAGCTTATAAAAATGTCGTTTCAAATGGCTTAGTTCTCGATAAAAACGGACAGAAAATGTCCAAACGTTGGGGGAATGCTGTGGATCCGTTTACAACATTGGACACTTATGGCGCTGATGCAACGCGTTGGTATATGATTTCTAACGCTAATCCTTGGGATAACCTAAAGTTTGACTTGGAAGGCGTTGAAGAAGTGAAACGGAAGTTTTTCGGAACGCTTTACAATACCTATTCGTTCTTTACTTTATACACCAATTTAGATAACTTCAATTATTCTGAAGCTGAAATACCTTTGGAAAATCGTCCAGAAATCGACCGTTGGATTTTATCTGAATTGCATACCTTGATTCAAAAGGTAGATGAGTATTATGCCGATTATGAGCCAACCAAAGCGGCGCGTGCCATATCTGATTTCACCCAGGATCATTTAAGTAACTGGTATGTGCGTTTGAGTAGAAGACGTTTCTGGAAAGGCGATTATCAGCAAGATAAAATTTCGGCCTATCAAACCTTGTACACCTGTATGTTGACCATTGCCAAATTGGGCGCGCCAATTGCCCCTTTCTATATGGATAAACTCTATTTGGATTTGAATGCCGTTACCAAGAAGGAACCTTTTGAAAGTGTGCATTTATCTAATTTCCCTGTTTTTGACGAAAGCATTATTGATAAGGAATTGGAGCGCAAAATGGAAGCTGCTCAAACCATCTCATCTTTAGTGTTGTCGTTAAGAGCAAAAGAGAAAATTAAAGTGCGTCAGCCTCTACAAAAAATCATGATTCCTGTTTTTAGTGAAGAGCAAAAAAACGAGATCATGGCGGTGGCAGATTTAATAAAATCTGAGGTTAACGTCAAGCAAATAGAGGTATTGGAAGATGCTTCCGATATTTTGGTAAAACAAATAAAACCTAACTTTAAAGTGCTTGGACCACGCTTTGGTCAAGACATGAAAGCAGTGGCGCAGTTGATTGGTAACTTTGAAGCAAAAGATATCAAGCAAATTGAACAAAACGGCACTTTAGATGTGGAAGTTAATGGAAAAAGTATTACTTTGGAACTTTCAGATGTTGAGATTACCTCTCAAGACATTGAAGGCTGGCTCGTGGCAAGTTCAGGAGCGCTAACGGTAGCTTTGGACGTGACGATTACTGAAGAATTGAAAAGTGAAGGGATTGCAAGAGAATTGGTAAACCGCATTCAAAATTTAAGAAAGGATTCCGGTTATGAGCTTACTGATAGGATTGTGGTTCACTTCCAAAAAGATGAACAAATTATTAACGCAATAAACAAGAACTTAGATTACATAAAAACCGAGACCTTAACCGAAGAGTTGAAGATTTTAGAACACTTAAATGATGGTATAGAGATTGCATTCGACGATGTAAATACCAAGCTGTTTATTCAAAAATTTTAAAATTATGAACCAAGACACAAACATTCGATATCCAGACAAAGATTTAGCCGAGTTTAAAGAAATCATTCAGGAAAAAATTAGAAAAGCAATTCATGATTTAGACCTTATCAAAAGTGCTTATATGAATGACCTTAATAACGGTACTGATGATACATCTCCTACTTTTAAGGCTTTTGAAGAAGGCAGTGAAACGATGAGTAAAGAAGCGAACTCGCAATTGGCCATCCGTCAGGAAAAATTTATTCGAGATCTTAAAAACGCGTTGATACGCATTGAAAACAAAACTTTTGGGGTTTGTAGAGTGACCGGTAAATTGATTGGCAAAGAGCGCTTAAAACTCGTGCCTCATGCGACTTTGAGTATTGAAGCTAAAAACATGCAACAATAAAATAAATCGAAGATTCAGCGTAGCTGATCTCGTGAATATAATTTTATATTGCAATTACATAAAAAACACTTCAACTTTAGAAGTGTTTTTTTGTTTATCGCATGTCAAGATAGAAGCTAGGTTTTCTATCGTAATCTTATTTTTACTTAAAATTAGATTGTCATTATTAGATTGAATACGAATTTCAGTTATAATCGTCATTAAAAAAGATTCCCACTTTCGTGGGAAATGTTATGTCCCTAAAAAAAGCAATCCTAGTAATCATCATCATTTTGTTGATTGACCAAATCAGTAAATTTTATATTAAAACCCAGTTTTCTTTACACCACAGAATTGAAGTTTTTGATTGGTTTCACATCTTATTTGTAGAAAATGATGGCATGGCTTGGGGCACCAAACTCAGTGATTTCATAACGGGCATTTCCGATAGGACGGCAAAATTAGCACTCACTATTTTCCGTATTGTCGCCGTCATTGGTATTGGCTATTGGTTGGTAAATGCGGTCAAAAAGAAGGGGTCTAAAATTCTTATTGTGGCCATTGCACTGATCTTTTCTGGTGCTTTGGGAAATATTATAGACTCTGTATTTTATGGCATCATATTTACGGACAGCTATAGTCAAGTTGCAACGTTTTTACCTGAAATAGGCTATGATACTGTATTTCATGGGAGGGTGGTGGATATGTTACATTTCCCAATCTGGAAAGGTGTCTTGCCAAGTTGGATTCCGTTTTTTGGAGGGGATTATTTTACTTTTTTTGAACCCGTTTTTAATGTGGCCGACATGGCAATTAGTACCGGAATCGGGATGTTGATTGTCTTCAATAAAAAAGCTTTTCATGAGCATGAGGAAGAGACTATTGCCCAAGCTACTACTAAAGAAAACGAATAGCTTTTAGGTAATTTGCGCATTAATCTAAAGGGACATGCGATATTTCTCTTCAGTTCCAAAGAATATCAGGTGAATTTAAATTATGCAGTTTGTCTGAAAATATTTTCCAGCTCTTTGATATGTGTCGGTTTAATCAAGTAATCTTTTATGTTTGACAAGGATTTGGCGCGTTTGATATCGGCAGGATCAATCGAAGAACTTACAATATAAAGGGTAATGACCTTCTTGAATAGTTTTTCAATTTTTGTAAAGCGCTCAATAAATTCCCATCCATCCATTATCGGCATATTGAGATCAATAAAAATAATATCTGGAATTTTATCTTCGTTTAAATTTTGCAACAAGGTTTCAAAATAATCGATGCTTTCTCTGCCATCGTTAAACACCAGTAGGTTTTCGCACAATTTTCGGGTTAAAATAATTTTTTTGAGAAGTCTGACATAAAGATTATCGTCATCAATAATACAAGCGAGGGAGGTCGTATTTTTCATGTTTAAAATTGTATTTTGAATGTCGTTCCATGGTCCAAAATGCTTTCGACAAAGATTTCGCCATTCAAGGACTCTATTTGGTTTTTTGTGATGAACAAGCCAATACCAACAGCATCTTCATTGCGATGAAACGTTTTATACATTCCAAAAAGGTTTTTGCCATATTTTTCAAGGTCAATTCCCATGCCGTTATCACTGATCTCCAGAATGGTTTTACCGTCTTCCATATAAGTTCGTATCGCTATAATGGCGGTTCGGTCTTGTTGACTGTATTTTATAGCATTGGTGATCAAATTCAAAAATATACTTTCCAGATAAGCTGGGATGTAATTGATGCTTTTGACTTGCTTAAAATCTGAGTGAATCGTAACGTCTTTCTTAATAATGAGGCTGATAATCGATTTTAGCACCAGATCCAAAGCATCCTGAAAATTGACTTTGACCTTATTTTGATCGGTTCGCGTTTGAATGGTTACCACGTCGTTGAGATGTTCTATGGTTGAATTTAAACTCTCAGAAACGTCTTTGATACTCGCAAGGAGTTCCTCTTTTTCAGTTTCGTCAGTTGTTTCTTCAATTAATTCCATAATGAGTGAAAGATTGCTCGTATGCGATCTCAAATTATGAGATACGATATGGGCGAAATTGAAAAGTCGTTTATTCTGTGATGAAATGATTTCTGCGGTTTTTTGAAGGCTGAGTTCTTTGAGTTTGTTATCATCAATATCCTGAAAAACACCGCGTAGTCCGACAATTTCATTTTGGTCATTATAGACGGGTTTGCCAATGGCCTTTACCCAAAATTCACGCTGATGGGCGGTGAGCGTTTTTATTTCAGTAGTGAAAGATTTGCCATGTGCTGCACATTGCTGAAACAATTGGTGAGCAAGCTCTAAATGGTCCTTGGCAATATAACTCGCAGCATGTTTAAAGGATGGAATGTAATCTTCGGGATATTCGAAAATACGTCTGGTTTCTTGGTCCCAATAAGTACGCTTTTTTATAAAATCAACATACCAACTTCCAGTGGAGTTCATTTCAGCAGTTTCTCGGTAAAAAAAGTTATCATCTTTTACGTGAGCGTCAGGTTTTATCTTGACAGGAATAAACGAAATAATCTTTGAATTGGAATAGCCGTTTTTTTGCGACAATTTGAGCGCTGACTTGCATTTGAATTCCTTCAAGATCCCATTTTTGCATCTGAGTGTTAGGGACTGTTCAAAATCTTCGCCATCCTTTAATAACCGGAAATAGTTGTACCTGAAAATGTCCCGCTGTCCTGCTTCTAATACCGTATAGAGAAAATAGTTTAAATCGATATGCACATCCTGGGCAGAGCATCCAATGATATCAAGAAAGGAAGCGGACCAGCTTATTTGATTGTCATTTATTTTCCAATAGCCGACATTAGGGTCGAGGATGACGTCTGGGAATATTTGCTCTTTTTGCATGGTAAATGGGATAGGTGGGGAAATCCAAAGCTCAAAAGTAGTGCTTTTTCACAAATTAACGTATAAAGGTGCGTTTAATCGGTTTTTTTAAAAGCGATAATGCTTATTTGGAGTCACACAAAAATCCAATGCGATATCGCCTGAGTGAACCTCTTTAAATTCATCTTCAGCTTCAAAAAAAGAGAGTCCTATTTTCAAGGTTTCTGGTCGGCATTCGGATAAGAATTTATCATAAAAGCCTTTTCCGTAACCAATGCGATGTCCTTTTTGGTCGAAGGCTAAAAGCGGCACAAAAACCACATCAATTTTATCAGTAGTGACTTCAATCCCGTCAACAGGTTCTGGAATGTTCCAGCTATTTTTCTTGATGACGGTGGTGTCCAATAACAGATAGTGAATCATTTTTAAACTTTCAAAATCAGTTTTCGAAATGACGATGTTCTTATCTTTTCCAGATAAAATATTAAGGATATAGTCCGTATTGACCTCTTTATGTTCTGTAATACTTAAAAATATATGGTAAAAGGAAGCGTTCCAAATGGGGAGTTGCAGCAATTGATTAGAAATGTCCAAACTATAGGTTTCAATCGCCTCAGGGGAAAGTTCCTGTCGTTTTTGTTTATAGAGTCGTCTTAATTCTGATTTAGTCATATCGTAAAAATACTATTTTTTAGGTATTAATAATCATATCATAATCTTTTGTAAATTTGATGTAAAACCATTAGTTATGGAAATAATTAAGCTTAAAATCAGTAAGGAATTTTATGATGCTTTTTTGGAGATAATTCAAAAATGTAATCCTGAAGATGTACAAATTGTCGATGAGGGATATCATTCTACTAAAGTTTATCTTGACGAGCAGTTGAAGGATTTAGATTCCGAGTCGGCGGATTTTTTGTCTATTGATGAACTTGACATGCTGTTAGAAAAGGTTTTATCTAAACATGCAAGTTAAAATTCTAAAAAGTTTCTCTTTAAAACTTGCAAGACAAAATGCATATATTACTGCAGATAAACCCCAGGCGGCCAGAAAATTTAAGAACGATCTTCTTGCAAATCTTGAAATGCTGTCTTATATGCCTTATAAGAATAAGAAATCTATTTACTTTAATGACGCAAATATTAGAGATCTCATTTTTAAAGGTTATACAATTGTTTACAGGATTAAGCCTGAACAGAAAGTGGTAGAAGTATTCGGTTTAATTAAATATGAAGAAAAGATTTAAGCTCTAACCTGCTTCGTAATATGAAATAATGCATCGCCTTGATACACCAATGAGGCCTCATTCACATTAATGATATAGCCTTCAATGGTCGATTTTACTTCGTGAAAAATTTTACCATAAGGATCGGTGATTTGTCCCAAAACATCATCAATGTTGACCTTGGTATTTACAGTTACTGTGGATTTAAACATCCCTGATTGTCGAGCCCGTATCCACTTGCTGTCTTCAATAAATACCGTAGGTCTTTTGGGTGCTGAACAGGCAATCCGGTGGTGTAACATGCCATAATGCGCCAAAATTCGTTTGACACCTTCCACGCCAACTTTTGAAATGGTATTATCTACATAAAACGATTTTCCGCCTTCATAAAGTAAAATAGGTTTCCCTAATTGATAACAGGCATTTCTAAACGATTTTGCAATATGATTCGAATAAAGCACAAACGGAGCGCCAAAAATTCGTGCCAATTCATCCAACTCCGGATGGTCTTTAATAATCCTTATCTGCGCCGCATTAAACCGGCTGGCGCCTCCTGTATGGAAATCGATAATCAAGTCCACATCTGGGATAATCTCATGCATGAGCCTGTGCGCCACTCTGCTCGCCAAAGACCCATTGGACGATCCTGGAAACATCCGATTCAGGTCACGACCATCAGGGAAGGCGCGGGTACTGTTTAAAAATCCAAAAATATTCAAAATCGGCATGCAAATAATAGTGCCGCGTTTTGGACGGTTAATTTTTCTTGTGATAAGTTGCCGTACGATATCCACACCATTGATTTCATCGCCATGAATACCTGCCGTAAACAAAATAGTTGGCCCAGGGATTTTAGCACGTTCAATAATAATGGGGATCTCTATTTTTGTACCGGTGTGGAGCTTTGCAATATTAAAATTGATTTCCCGCGAGGCGCCTAATGGAATCTCTTCACCTAAAATAGTGATCGTGTTTTTATTGAATTGAGGCATAAATAGGGTTAAACGTTACGTTCAATATATCTGATGATGCTTTTTGCAATGTCTTTTTTAGTCGCAGCTTCAATGCCTTCAAGGCCTGGCGAAGAATTAACTTCTAAAATTAAAGGGCCACGTGACGATTGCAACATGTCCACACCACAAACACCTAAGCCTAATACTTTTGCAGCTTTTAAAGCAGCATTTTCCTCTTCATCTGTAAGTTGGATGATTTCTGCAGTACCGCCTCTGTGAAGGTTAGAACGAAATTCACCTTCTTTTCCTTGACGTTTCATGGCACCTACAATATTTCCATCCACAATAAACGCTCGGATATCTGCACCTTTGGCTTCCTTGATAAACTCTTGAATAATTACACGAGCTTGCAACCCGTGAAAAGCCTCAATGACCGATTCTGCGGCATTGTTGGTTTCTGCTAAAACAACCCCTAAACCTTGCGTGCCCTCTAAAAGTTTGATGACCAATGGCGCACCACCTACAGAAGCAATGACTTCAGAAGCGTCTTTTGTATAATTTGAAAAAACAGTTTTTGGCATTCCCAAACCAGCGCGCGAAAGGACTTGAAGACTTCTCAGTTTGTCTCGAGATCTTACCAAAGCCTGAGATTCCACCACTGAAAACACCTTCATCATTTCAAACTGACGTACTACTGCAGTTCCATAAAAGGTAACCGAAGCACCAATGCGCGGAATTATAGCATCGATGTTTTCTATAAGACGGCCTTTATATAAAATGGCAGGATTCTTTTTTTCAATAATAATGTCACATTTCAAAGGGTCGATCACTTCACAGTGATGCTTGCGTTGTCTGGCAGCTTCTACTAAGCGTTGGGTAGAATATAGATGAGGGTTTCGGGATAATATAATAATGTTCATTGAGCTCGTTTTGCTTTAAAGTTTGGGTGTATGAAAAATTAGTGTGATTGGGTAAAAGTGTTCGCCCAATGCTTATTTATTTTTGTTGTTATAAGATAAGTCTTTTTGAGTAACATCTACTATGAATTTTTTGGATATAAACTTTCGACCTATCAAAACGGGGAATCTCATATCTTCCCGTGTACTCAACGTCAGTGAAATATTATATTTTTTATCGAATAAAATAATTTGTGTCTTAATCTTGTATCGTTTTTCGACCAGTCCATTACTGCTTTTAACTTTTGCAAATGTATAGTCTTTAAATCTAAATTCCTTGCCATTATAACGTGGATGATCTTTATCGTAAAACAAACAGACCAACTCGTCATTCTCTACCAAAACTTTATGACAATGCATGGATGAGGTATAAGCGCCAGTATCTATTTTGATGTCAATATCAAAAAGGTCAAGCAATGGGAAATCAGCCTTATCAATTCTGCCGATAATTTTTTTGGGCATTTTTATAAATTCTAAATTGCTTCGCAAGGTAATAAAAAATCAGACTTTTATTGAAAGACTTAAATTGCTTTCCATTGAAAAGTTTTGAAGATATAGTATCTTTGATCTATGAGTAAGCCTAGCTTAGAAATTCAACTACAAACATTGCCTAATCAGCCTGGAGTTTATCAGTATTTTGATGCTGATGATAAGATTTTATATGTAGGTAAAGCAAAAGATCTAAAAAAACGCGTCAGCTCTTATTTTACTAAAAAACATGAGCATGGCAAAACCCGAGTTTTGGTCAGAAAGATCGTCACTATAAAGCATATTGTGGTTGAAACTGAAACCGATGCCTTGCTTTTGGAAAACAATCTGATAAAAACCTATCAACCACGTTACAATATCTTATTAAAGGATGACAAATCTTATCCATGGATTTGTATCAAGAACGAAAGATTCCCAAAAGTGTTTTCTACACGTCGTGTCATTAAAGACGGATCTGAATATTTTGGACCTTATACGAGTATGAAAACGGTACACACGCTTTTAGATTTGATTCGTGGGTTGTATCCCATGCGTACCTGTTCATTGGATTTGTCGCCAGAGAAAATTAATGCGGGAAAATACAGAGTATGTTTGGAATACCATTTGGGAAATTGCAAAGGTCCATGCGAAGGCTTGCAAAGCGAGGCTTCCTATGATTTACAAGTAGAAGCCATTCGGGCGATTTTAAAAGGAAATTTTAAAGCTTCCTTGCAACAATTTAGGGAGCAAATGAAAGTCCATGCGCAGGTTATGGAGTTTGAAGATGCACAACGCATCAAGGAGAAGATTGATATTCTTGAGAATTATCAGGCAAAATCTACTGTAGTCAATCCGAAAATCAGCAATGTCGATGTGTTTTCAATCATTTCTGATGAAGGTTATGGTTATGTCAATTTTTTGCAATTGTCTTACGGATCCATCATCCGCAGTCATACTTTGGAGATCAAAAAGAAATTGGATGAAACGGATGAAGAGCTCTTGTCTTTAGCGATTACGGAAATTCGACAGCGCTTTCATTCTCTGTCCAAAGAGATTTATGTCCCTTTCCATTTAGAGATGGGCGAAAACATTAAAGTTACGGTGCCTAAGCTTGGCGATAAAAAAAGCATTCTCGATCTGTCAGAACGCAATGCCAAATACTATCGTATGGAACGGTTCAAACAAGCAAAAATAGTGGATCCTGACCGGCATGCGAATAGGATCATGGCACAAATGAAAGTCGATTTGCGACTCAGTGAAGAACCGCGTCATATTGAATGTTTTGATAACTCGAACATTCAAGGTACGAATCCTGTTGCTGCTTGTGTGGTATTTAAAAACGGAAAACCGAGTAAAAAGGATTACCGTCATTTTAATATCAAAACCGTTGAAGGGCCAGATGATTTCGCTTCCATGGAAGAAGTCGTATACAGGCGCTATAAGCGGTTGTTGCAAGAAGAACAACCATTGCCACAGCTCATTATTATTGATGGAGGCAAAGGTCAATTGTCTTCCGCTTTAAAAAGTTTGGAAGCTTTGAATTTAAGAGGGAAAATTGCCATTATCAGTATTGCTGAACGTTTGGAAGAATTATTTTATCCAGATGATCCGATTCCGTTATATTTAGATAAAAAAAGCGAAACTCTAAAAGTCATTCAGCAACTGCGTAACGAAGCGCACCGTTTTGGACTTGAGCACCACCGCAACCGACGCAGCAAGAGTGCCTTGACCACTGAGCTGGATTTAATACGGGGCATTGGCGAGCAATCCATTGTCGAGTTGATGACCAAATTTAAAACGGTCAAACGGATCAGTAAAGCAAGTTTTGAAGAGTTGGAACCGGTTATTGGCGCATCGCGGGCCAATAAGATTCTCGATTTTTATAAAAAATAAAATAGCACGAACATTAAATAGTTGATCTAAGTCATCAAGGCTTGGAAGTTGAAAACACCACGATTTGAAGAATAAAATCTACATCACGCTTCTTTTTTTATGCGCTTTCTCTATGATGAAAGGCCAGGATAGTATGTCCCAAAAACAGCCTAAAAATCCTAAAGTAGGTTTGGTGTTAAGCGGTGGTGGCGCGAAGGGTTTTGCGCATATTGGTGTTTTAAAAGTAATCGATAGCTTGGACATTAAGATCGACTATATTGCAGGCACCAGCATGGGCGCCATTATTGGATCGCTGTATGCTTCGGGATATTCTGGAAAGCAATTGGATTCTATTTTTAGGGCAGTTAATTTTGAGGATGTCATTAATGACAACTTGCCAAGATCGGCTAAAACCTTCTACGAACGTGACAATTCAGAAAAGTATGCAGTAACATTGCCCTTTAATAAGTTTAAGATTAATCTGCCTTCAGCATTGTCTCGAGGACAGAACGTGTTTAATTTACTATCCATATTAACGTTGCACGTTGCTGATATCACTGATTTTGATAAGTTGCCCATTCCTTTTTTTTGTGTGGCCACTGATGTGGAAACCGGTAAGGCTGTCATTCTGGATCATGGTGATTTGGCCCAAGCTGTGACTGCAAGTGGTGCTTTTCCATCTCTGTTTCAACCTGTGATTATTGATGATCGGGTCCTTATTGATGGTGGTGTTATCAACAATTATCCCATTGATGAACTCAAGGCAAAAGGTATGGATGTGATTATTGGGGTAGATGTCCAACATGGGCTAGCAAAACGAGAAGATTTAAATTCAGCTCCCTCTATTTTACTTCAAATCAATAACTATCGGACCATTAGTGATATGGTCAAAAAAGTTGAAGAAACGGATATTTATATAAAGCCGGATATTAAGGATTATACGGTAGTATCGTTTAGTGAAGGCAAAAAAATAATTGAAAGTGGTGTTGTCGCAGCTCAAGAAAAGTTGGACGCTTTAAATCATCTTCCTAAATACAAAACAGCACGATCGTCCAACTTAAATCCTCAGTCTAAGGATAGTATCTCTATAAATGAGATTGTAGTTCATGGCAATAAAAGGTATTCGCGTGCCTATATTCTAGGGAAGCTTAAACTGATTGAAAACGAAACCGTAAGCTATCATGATTTTAATAGAGGTGCCAATAATTTGATCGCCACCAATAATTTTACCACATTTTATTATGAGTTTCGAAAGACCAATACCCCGCATGTTTTTGATTTAGTGGCTACGGTGAGTGAAAGTGAAATCACGAGCTTTTTAAAACTTGGTTTGCATTATGATGATCTTTATAAAAGTGCAGCTTTGATAAACTTTACCAAAAAACGAGCACTTTTGGATGATGATGTTGCTTCTCTGGATTTGATTTTGGGCGACCAAGTGCGTTATAACTTTGAGTATTATATAGACAAAGGGTTTTATTGGAGTATTGGTTTAAGGTCACGCTTTAACCAATTCAATAGAAATATTAATGCGCGCTTGTTTTTGGATGATTTTGAGCAATCTATAGAAGGTTTAAATAAAATTGACATCGAGCTTCAAGATCAGACCAACCAGTTTTATTTTCAAACCTTATTTAGAAAGGATTTTTCATTGAGTTTGGGTACCGAACATAAACGCTTGAATATTAAATCAGAAACAGTGCTTGCCAATGTACCCGATGAGAAACGTATTTTTGAGAATACCGATTATTTAAGTGTTTTCGGTACCTTACGTTTGGACACCTATGATAGTAAATACTATCCGAAAAAAGGTGTTTATTTTAGTGGGGATTTTCATTTGTACTTGCATGCTTCTCGTTTTAATAAAGATTTCAAGGAGTTTTCCATAGCTAAAGCAGATATTGGCTATGCATTTGGAATAACTGATAAGTTATCAGTAGATATTTTTGCCCAAGGCGGATTTAAAATAGGCGATAACAGCACCCAAACGCTTGACTTTGCGCTTGGAGGTTATGGTAACAACTTTATAAATAATTTCATTTCGTTTTATGGGTATGATTATGTGGCCCTCACGGGCGATAGTTTTGTGAAAACCACTTTGAGTTTGGATTACGAATTATTTAAAAAACACCACATTACCGCAGCTGCCAATTTTGCTAATATTGGTTATGGGATGTTTGAAACCGGAAGTTGGTTCTCTGCACCTAATTATTCCGGATACGCTTTAGGTTACGGTCTCGAAACCTTTTTAGGCCCTCTTGAAGTGAAATACACGTATTCTCCCGAACGAAAAAAAAGTATTTGGTTTTTTAATTTAGGGTTCTGGTTTTAAAGCATTCCTGCCTTTCGACTAAACTCAAGATAAAATTCGGCAGGAAACCTTAAGGTTCAGCGTAACTAATCTCGTGATTAAAAGAATATACTTGTAAGTTATTACACGGAGTTGCACAGAGCTTTCACTGAGTTAATCAGAAAAATAATGATCTTGATGAGTTTCAACTCAAAAGTTCTCAACATAACAACATTTGTCCGTCCGAAGCTTTGGCGTAGAGGAAACATCTTAGCGCCTTTGCGACTCTGCGAGAATAAAATATGAACTATTTTGAATTTGATTGAACGCTGATGACGCTGATTTCAACAGATTATCACTAATTTTTTTCAACACAGATTTCACAGATTATCACGGATTCTTTTAGCTTATTTCACAGAGTTGCACAGAGGAATAATGACATTGAAAAAGCCTCAACTTAGCACCTCACAACTTTACAACGAGCAACAGTTCTGTCAAAATATTTTCCCTATATTTGTTTCATGACCACACATTTCTGGATCGATTTACTTTCCCATCTTAAATTCCTTATCAAAAGGAATCCAGAATAAATATGTCTTTTTGTGTCGTTCTCAATGAAACGAGAATAGTATTTATTTCCGTACCTTTATAATGATAGTTTTTAACGCAAAATGATGATTTTTGGTCAATAATATACTCATAACTCAGCTTGGCCGTCCGCAGCATTTGCGAAGGCGGGAACTCTGAACTCATAACTTGAAATATGCCATTTTATCATAAACTCGGGAAGATCCCTCCTAAAAGACATACCCAATTCCGTAAACCGGACGGCAGCTTATATGCTGAACAATTGTTCGGGACCGTAGGTTTTGATGGGATGTACACCAATTCGTATCACGAACAGCGTCCAACGCAAGTCAAAGAAATTAGGAAGCAATATAATGTTGCGCCAAAAATTGCCAAGGCAAACCACATTCAATCCTATCGCTTCCGCGGATTTGAGGTCAAGCCAGAAAATGATTATCTCGAAAGCCGAAAAACAGTGCTTACCAATAGTGATTGCAGCATCATTTTGGCCGCTCCCAAACAGTCCACCAAAGATTATTTCTATAAAAACACCGATGCTGACGAATTGATTTTCGTCCATAAAGGCACGGGTAAATTAAGAACGCATCTCGGCAATCTCGATTTTAAATATGGCGATTATCTGTTGGTGCCAAGAGGCATCATTTATAAAATGGATTTTGATACGGAAGACAACCGATTGTTCATCGTCGAGTCCCGCCGACCAATTTACACCCCAAAACGATACCGAAACTGGTTTGGACAATTGTTGGAGCATTCGCCATTTTGCGAACGTGATATCCGTCGACCAGAAGAATTGGAGACCTATAATGAATTTGGAGATTTCCTGATTAAAGTAAAAAAACAGGACGATATTTTTGACATGGTCTATGCCTCGCATCCTTTTGATGTGGTAGGCTATGATGGGTACAATTATCCATATGCTTTTTCCATTCACGATTTTGAACCGATCACAGGACGCATTCATCAACCGCCACCGGTCCATCAAACTTTTGAAACCGATGCATTTGTGGTATGCAGTTTTGTGCCGCGTTTGTATGATTACCATCCGTTGAGCATTCCTGCACCTTACAATCACAGTAATATTGATAGTGATGAGGTGCTCTATTATGTGGATGGCGATTTTATGAGCCGAAATGATGTTGCGGTAGGTCATATTTCATTACATCCAGCCGGAATTCCACATGGACCGCACCCAGGAGCAACGGAGCGAAGCATCGGAAAAACAAAAACCGATGAATTGGCCGTAATGGTGGACACTTTTAAACCATTAAAAATTACAGAAGAGGCGTTAAAGATTGCCGATGAGGATTATTTCAGGTCATGGCTTTAAAAAAAGATTATAGAGCATAGACTATAGAAAATAGAGAAGTACGGAACATCGAAATAATAACAGGAAAATATAAATTAAAAAGATCTAATAGAATATAACATGGACCATCTTAAAAGTCTATTCTCTATATTCTATTTTCTTTCATCTAAAATTTAAAAAATGAGTAAACCTATAACCTCCGACGATTACGGACTAGAAAAAATATTTGAGGGCGCTGAAGATTTTTTGCCGCTTCTTGGAACAGATTACGTAGAGTTTTACGTCGGTAACGCCAAGCAAGCCGCTCATTTTTATAAAACCGCTTTCGGATTTCAGTCTTATGCCTATAAAGGTTTGGAGACCGGATCAAGAGATGCCGTCAGCTATGTGCTCAAGCAGGATAAAATCCGATTGGTATTAACTTCGCCTCTAAACAGTAAATCGCTCATTAATGACCATATGGTCAAACACGGCGATGGCGTTAAGGTTATTGCGCTTTGGGTGGACGATGCTCGAAAATCCTACGAAGAAACCATCAAGCGTGGTGCCAAATCCTATATGGAGCCAAAAGTGGAGACCGATGATCAGGGCGAAGTGATCCGAGCCGGAATTTATACCTATGGCGAAACCGTTCACATGTTTGTAGAACGCAAAAACTATAATGGCACATTTCTGCCAGGATTTAAAGTTTGGAAATCCGATTATAACCCGGAGCCTACAGGATTGAAATTCATTGATCATATGGTTGGCAATGTGGGATGGCATGAAATGAATATTTGGGTCAAATGGTATGAAGACGTCATGGGCTTTGTCAACTTTTTATCTTTTGATGATAAGCAAATCCATACTGAATACTCGGCGTTAATGAGTAAGGTGATGTGCAATGGCAACGGTCGCATCAAATTCCCGATCAATGAACCTGCCGAAGGGAAAAAGCGTTCGCAAATTGAAGAGTATCTTGATTTTTATGAGGGGCCTGGCGTGCAGCATATTGCCGTCGCAACTGACGATATCATCACGACGGTTACACAATTAAAATCGAGAGGTGTAGAATTCTTATCGACACCTCCGGAAGAATATTATAAGGCCGTTCCTGGACGTTTGGAAACTTATAGTCATAAATTACGAGAAGATATCGAAAAACTAAGAAGTCTCGGTATTATGATTGATGCCGATGAGGAAGGTTACCTATTGCAAATCTTTACAAAACCTGTAGAGGATCGACCGACTTTGTTCTTCGAAATCATCCAACGTATGGGTGCCAAAGGTTTCGGGGCAGGAAACTTTAAAGCGCTATTCGAATCTATTGAAAGAGAACAGGAGCTGAGAGGTACTTTATAACCTGAACCCTAACAAATATTTAACTTTTAAAACTCCGCATTAATTTGATGGAGTTTTTTTGTTTTAATACTTTTGGAACACTAATTGCAAATCTTGGGGATATATACGAAAACTGAGTATAAGTAGTTATACTTGCAATTATTTAACTTTATGAAAAAAATAAAATTAATCATAGCGCTATTCTTCGTTGTCCTCAGCGTTTCTGCCCAAAATAAGCACGCTTTTCAAGAAGGCGAGTGGTTTAAGTTTAAAATGAGTTACAGCGGGTTTCTGAAAGCCGGAAATGCGACCTTAGAAGTGAAAAGCCATAAATTAAACGGAAAGGAGGTCTTTCATGTGGTCGGAAAGGGTTGGACCACAGGGGCTATCAAGTGGTTTTTTAAGGTCAAGGACCGTTATGAAAGTTATTTTGATAAATCCACAGGGATGCCATACAAATTTATCAGACAGATTGATGAGGGCGGCCATACCAAGGATATTGAAATAGAATTTGATCACGCTAACTCAAAAGCGCTGGTCAATAACAAGAAATTGAAAACAAAGGAGACCTATACTATTGCAGAGAATGTACAGGATATGGTTTCGGCGTTTTATTATTTGAGAAACAATTATAAAACTGAAACCATAAAGGAAGGGGATGAAGTAAGTCTGAATATGTTTTTTGATGAGGAGAATTTTAATTTTAAACTCAAATTCTTAGGAAGAGAAGATCTAAAAACCGAATTTGGCATTATAAAAACCCTTAAGTTTAGACCGTATGTCATGGCTGGCCGTGTGTTTAAGGAGCAAGAAAGTTTGACCTTGTGGGTCAGCGCTGACGACAATAAAATTCCGTTGCGTATTCAGGCCGATTTAAGGGTGGGTTCATTAAGGGCAGATTTAGAGGCCTTTAAAGGTTTGAGGCATTCATTTCAGTTACAATTTTAGAACTTATGTCCAATAAAGAAGATTTCGATCCTGTATTAAAGGAACTTCAGCAAAAATATGCTGCAATACATCAGGATACCCAAACGCATTTAAAAGGCTTGCTCTACAGTAAACCTTTGACCTATTGGGACTATATACAGACGGATGTCTTATTGAGTTTACAGGTGCAACGCACGACACTGCCTGACGAAATGGTATTTATTGGATATCATCAAATCAATGAATTGTTGTTTAAGATGATTCTTTGGGAGATAGAGCAAGTTTCAAAAAGTAAGGCGTTGACTACCGAATTTTTTGCATCTAAATTGATGCGGGTCAGCAGGTATTTTGATATGCTAACCACCTCATTCAATATCATGAGAGAAGGTATGGACGTGGAGCAATATATGAAGTTCAGAAACTCCTTAACACCTGCAAGTGGCTTCCAAAGTGCGCAATACCGATTGATTGAATTTGCGTCAACTGAATTAATTAATTTAATTGATTACCGTTTTCGTAAGGATATCGATCGCAATACGCCTTATACACATGCGTTCGAACATTTGTATTGGCAAGCGGCTGGGAAAGATTACCAGACTGGTAATAAATCGACAACCTTGATTAATTTTGAAAATCGCTATAAAGATGAGTTTTTAAGATTCATGGAGTCTCATAATACCAAAAATTTATGGACGCGATTCAAAGAGTTGCCAAAAGCGGATCAGGAGAATGAAGAATTAGTAAAAGCCATGAGGCACTATGATTATACCGTAAATATTACTTGGGTGTTTGCGCACTATAATGCTGCAAAACACTATATAGAAGGTGGTTCGGGAGGTGGAGAAGGTACTGGAGGCAGCGATTGGAAAAAATACATGCATCCAAAATACCAAAGACGTATATTTTTTCCTCAACTTTGGACGGAAAGTGAATTGGAGAATTGGGGAATGGAATTATAAAATTTGAAGTAGTTAAATGTATCAAAAAAGTATAGTAGTAGCAATTTTATTAGGAATGGCAATGTGGTCGTGTAAAGATGACCAAAACGATAACTTAGATCCTTTCGAAGCTTATATAGAACCTGTTGAACTTAGAGAATTTGGATTTAACCTTAATGATTACATCGTAAAACGCGACACCATAAGATCTGGCGACAGTTTTGGTTCCATATTGCAACGTAATAACGTGGGGTATTCTAAAATCTATCAAATTGCTGAGCGCGCCAAGGATTCTTATGATATCCGAAAACTTCAAGCAGGAAAGCCATATACCTTGCTTTTTGCAAAGGACAGTGTACAAACGCCACAGTGCTTTATATATCAAGAGAATAATATCGACTATGTCGTCATTCATTTTGCGGACTCAATAGTTGCTTACAAAGAGAAAAAACCAGTCAAGATTGTCACTAAAGAAGCTTCGGGCGAAATCTACAATAGTTTGTCCGTAACCATGGCTGAACAGGGATTGCCTCAACAATTGATCGCGGATATGTCGGATATTTATGCCTGGACGATTAACTTTTGGAAGCTTCAAAAAGGCGATAAATTCAAAATCATTTATAAACAGCGTTTTATTGAAGACTCTATCTATGCTGGTTTGGATGGTATTGATGCCGCCTACTTTCAACATAAAGGCGAAGATTTTTATGCGTTTAAATTTGCCACAGACACCCTAAGTAATAAAGCCGATTTTTTTGATGAAAAGGCCAAAAGCTTAAAGCGTGCGTTTTTAAAAGCCCCGGTTAACTTCGGTCGCGTGTCTTCACGTTACAACTTAAACCGCAGAATCGCTTATTATGGCTATGCGTTAAGGCCTCATAAAGGCACTGATTTTGCCGCGCCAATTGGTACAGAAATTTTAGCAACCTCTAATGGAACGGTTGTCGAATCGACTCAAAGTGGTGGCAACGGAAAATATGTCAAGATCAAGCACAATGACACCTATAGTACACAGTATTTGCACATGAGTAGGCAGGCGGTTAAAAAAGGACAGTATGTCAAGCAGGGCGATGTTATTGGCTATGTGGGAATGACTGGGAATACGAGTGGACCACACGTGTGTTATCGCTTTTGGAAAAATGGTCAACAAGTCGATCCTTTCAAGGAGAAAATGCCAACATCAGAGTCTATACCAAAGCATCTTAACAATCAATATCTTCAGTTTATTAAACCGTTAAGAGCGCAATTGGATAAGATTCCAATCCAATATCACAACGAAACGACCATAGAACAAGGGTATTCAATCACACAAAACTAACACATGGCATTACCAAAAATCAACCCAACCCACACTAAGGCGTGGGTAAAGCTGCATGAGCATTTTACAAAAATCAAAGATGTACACATGACGCAGTGGTTTTCCGAAAACAAAAACCGGGCTGATGAAATGACCATCAAGTGGCGGGATTTTTATGTGGATTATTCTAAAAATAGAATGGATGCCAAAATGCTAGATTTGTTGTTGGAACTCGCTGAGGAAACACAATTAAAATCGGCGATAAACAAACAATTTCAAGGTGATATCATCAATGAAACTGAGGGTAGGGAAGTACTGCACACCGCATTGAGAAGTCCGAAATTGTCAGGAGTGCTCGTGGAAGGTGAAGATGTCATGCCTGAAATCCATGAAGTGAAATTAAAAATCAAGGATTTTACGAACGCTATTGTTGATGGAAAAAGAACTGGATTTACCAATAAGGCATTTACAGACGTCGTAAACATTGGTATTGGTGGTTCTGATTTGGGTCCAGCGATGGTGGTAGATGCACTTCAATTCTACAAAAACCGATTGACCACGCATTTTGTGAGCAACGTTGATGGTGATCATGTCAATGAAGTTTTAAAGAAATTAAATCCTAAAACCACACTTTTTGTGATTGTTTCGAAAACCTTTACCACTCAAGAAACCTTATCCAATGCCAATACCATAAAAGATTGGTTTTTGAAATCAGCTGCTGAAACTGATATTGCCAAACATTTTGTAGCGGTTTCTACCAATATTGAAAACGTAAAAAGTTTTGGTATTGATGAAGACAATATTTTCCCGATGTGGAATTGGGTTGGTGGACGTTTTTCCTTATGGAGTGCGGTCGGCATCTCCATCAGTTTGGCTGTTGGTTACGATAATTTTGATAAGTTATTGTCTGGAGCCCATGACATGGACGAGCATTTTAAATCGGAAGATTTTAAAACCAATATCCCTGTAGTTTTAGCCTTAATAGGTATTTGGTACACTAACTTTTTTGAATCGGAAAGTGAAGCGGTTATTGGTTATTCACAATATTTGAATCAGTTTGCGACTTATTTGCAACAAGCCAATATGGAAAGTAATGGCAAAAGTGTGGATAGAAATGGCGATAAAGTGACTTACCAAACGGGGAATATTGTTTGGGGAGAACCGGGCACCAATTCGCAACATGCCTTTTTTCAATTGATCCATCAAGGTACAAAACTTATTCCTGCTGATTTTATCGGCTTTGCAAGATCACTTCATGGCAATAAGGATCATCAAGATAAATTGATGTCCAATTTTATCGCGCAAACCGAGGCACTTTTAAACGGAAAATCAAAAGATGAGGTCGTCAGCGAATTCAAAAGCCAAGGCACTTCCGAAGAAATAATTAAGCAACTCACTACATTTAAAGTGTTTGATGGCAACAAACCGACCAATACACTCTTAATTGATCAATTGACGCCAGAGAGTTTGGGTAAATTGATTGCGCTTTATGAACATAAGATCTTCGTTCAAGGGGTGATTTGGAATGTTTATAGTTACGATCAGTATGGAGTTGAGCTCGGCAAACAGCTTGCTTCTAAGATTCTGAAGGAGTTTTCAACACCTGGGAATAATGCGAATCATGACAGTTCTACGCTCAACTTATTGGAATACTACAAGTCTTTAAGTTAAATATTGTTAAAAACTTATAGACAACTTATTTCCTTAGAGAGTCTTTTAATGTTAAAATCTCTTAAATTCGTACTGTTAAATTTTCTTAACGTTTAGTTAATATTAAGTCATAATAATGGTTTAATTTTGCACCGAATTTAAAATCTAAATTTTAAACATTAAAGATGAAAAAAATTACTCAATTCTTAATGATGTCTGTAGTATTGCTTTGTACTACAGTCATGACGGCTCAGGTAACTTCTTCCAGCATGAGTGGGCGAGTTACGGATGCTGAAGGTCCGGTTATGGGCGCAACAGTTGTTGCCACACACGTTCCTTCAGGTACTACTTACGGCACGATCACTAATGACGAAGGCCGGTACAACTTGCCAGGCATGCGTGTTGGTGGACCTTACAGTGTATCAATTTCCTATGTGGGATATGGTACCAACACAACGAGTGACATTACGCTTAAGTTAGGTGCTGGTTATCTTCATGATGTGGTTTTAAGTGAAGAAAGCGTTTCTTTAAGTCAGGTGGTTATTTCTGCTAAAAGAACCAAGTTTTCAACTGAGAAAACAGGTGCTGTAACCAATATTTCTAATGAACAGTTAACAGCTCTGCCAAGTATTAACAGAAGTATTGCTGACATTGCAAAACTTTCGCCTTACTCAAACGGAATGAGTATTGCAGGTGGCGACGGTCGTTCTACTAACTTTACAGTAGATGGTGCCAATTTCAACAATAACTTTGGATTGAGCTCTAGCTTACCAGCAGGCGGAAGTCCAATATCATTGGATGCCATTGAAGAGGTTCAAGTAGTGATCGCTCCTTTTGATGTACGTCAATCAAACTTTATTGGTGGTGGTATCAATGCCATTACTAAATCAGGCACTAATAAATTCAAAGGTTCTGCTTACACCTATTTCAACAACCAAGATATGCGTGGTAACCGCATTGGTGATGTTCAATTTGGCGATAGAGACGATCAGTCAAAAACAATCTATGGTTTGACATTAGGAGGACCAATTTTAAAAAATAAATTATTCTTTTTTGTTAACGCAGAAATGGAAAAACGTCCAGGTCAGGTTGTGAATTGGAGACCTTCAGAAGATGGTGTTGCAAATCTTGATCAGTCGCTTTCACGTACCAGTATTGCTGATATGGAAAGAGTAAGACAGCATTTACTTACTAACTATGGTTATGATCCAGGATCTTACAGTAATTATCCTGCTGATGAAACCAACAAGAAATTGCTTGTTCGTTTGGATTGGAATATCAATGAAACCAACAAATTAAGCGTACGTTATAACTATGCTAAAAACCAGGGATGGAATGCAACAAATGGAAATTCAGCTGATGCTGGCTACCGTTTTAATGGCTTCAATCGTATTTCACAAGATGCTATGGCATTCTCAAATTCCACTTATTCTCAAGACAATATTGTAAATTCATTATCATTGGATTTGAACAGTAGAATTTCTGATAAGCTTTCTAATCAATTGCTTGTGACTTCTTCAAAAATACAGGATGCACGAGGAACGAATTCTTCTCCATTCCCTTTTATTGATATTATGAATGGGCGTACGCCAGAAGGGAATCAAATTCTTGAACCTTATATGTCTGCGGGTACTGAGCTTTTTACTCATAATAACGCTGTTAACAACAACACATTTACTATTACTGATAACCTAACCTACTACTTAGATAGTCATAAGGTTACTGGAGGCTTAAGTTTTGAACACCAGTTGGCCAACAACTCTTATATGAGAAATGGTACTGGATATTATCGTTATGCGAGCTTAGAGGATTTTCTTAATCAAGCCGCTCCAACAGATTTTGCCTTAACTTATGGTTATGATGGCGAAAGAAATCCAACTGCTGAAGTTGCTTTTAATCAAGTAGGAGTTTATCTTCAAGACGATTGGGACGTTAATCCTAATTTCAAATTATCTTATGGAATTCGCGCAGACTATTTGAAGTATGAAAACAACTTATTAAGAAACAACGCTATCTATGATTTAGATTTTGGCGGTAGAAAAATTGATACAGGTAAATGGCCAGATGCCAATGTGCAAGTATCTCCAAGAGTAGGATTCACCTGGGACATTAAAGGTGATCAATCGATGAAGCTACGTGGAGGAACTGGTGTTTTCTCAGGAAGATTACCATTGGTGTTCTTTACGAATATGCCAACCAACTCAGGAATGGTACAAGGAAGTTATGCAGCGACAACAACTTATAACTCTAATGGTTCAATTAAGAGCGTAAATGGTGCTTTGGCAGGTTTAGCCGGTCCAATGATTACTGATGTGGATGAAATGATCAGAAGATTGAATCTTCCTAATACAATTACTCCTGCGGACGGTGTTTTACCTCGTGATATCAACGGTGTAGATCCTAACTTCAAAATGCCACAAGTATGGAAATCATCAATTGCTTTTGATTATGATGTTCCTGTGTCTTTCCCAATGTCAGTTACGGTTGAAGGAATTTACACAAAAAACATCAATGGTGTCATGCTAAAAAATTACAACTTGAAAGATCCAGATGCTTCATGGCAACGTTTTTCAGGTCCTGATGATAGATATATTTACCCGGCGAGTGCTGATCTTACTTATACCTCTAGAAACGCGTATATGTTATCAAATACAAGCAAAGGATGGGGTGCAATCGGTAATATTACAGTTAATGCCGAGCCAGTTGACGATTTAAGATTAATGCTTGCTTATACCTATACGGAATCAAAAGAAATTACGGGGATGCCAGGCAGTAATGCTAGTTCAGCCTATGGTGGGCTTGTTGGAGTTAACGGACCTCATTTGCCAGAACTTCAACGCTCACATTATGTTGTACCAAGTAAAGTGATTGGATCTGCAGGATATAAATTGCCTTGGTCAAATGACTTCGCAAAATCTGCTACTTTAATCAATGTATTCTATTCAGGATTTTCTCCTAGCGGATATAGCTATACTTACGCGAATGATATGAACGGCGATGGAATTTCAACAGATTTGATCTACATCCCAAGTCAAAGAGGCGATATCAAATTTAAAACACAAGCTGATGAAGATGCTTTTTTCAACTTCATGGAGCAAGATAAATATCTAAAAAATAATAAAGGGAAATATGCTGAAGCCAATGCGGTTCGTAGCCCATGGGTTCATACGTTTGACTTGAGATTAACCCGTGAGTATTATATCAATGTTGGAGAAACTCGCAATACGTTACAGTTTAGCTTAGATTTCTTAAATGTTGGAAACCTTATAAATTCTGAATGGGGAGTTGCTAAAAACAACGCGATCTCAAACAATGGTAAGATTTTAAGATATGAAGGCAAAGATGCAAACAATGTCCCTTCTTACTCTTTTGCTAAAGTTAAAAATGAATACCCTGTAAGTACATTTGACTATAACTATTTCTATGGTCAAACTTGGAAACTTCAAGTAGGTGCTAGATATTCATTCTAACCAAATTATATTACTTACCATTCATTAATAGAATGAGTAAAACATAAAACGTCCATCAAATTGATGGACGTTTTTTTTGGTTTAGATTTTAAGATGTTGTCAGGTTCTTAAGGGTTCAAGGGCTCTTATTGCGGAGTAGGTTATTAAGTTATTTTGTAGAGGAAGGATTTAGGCTCTCTAAACCCTTCATGTTCCTTAACTTCCTAAGGATTTGATCTTTGGTGATGATTTTATTTTGAACCATTAAGGAATGAAGATAATTAAGTTGCTTTTGTACTGAGATTAGTTTGTAATCAAGGAAGATTATTAAGTGAATTTTGTTCTCGTTCATGCTGTTTTGAAGGAAGAGTTTATTGGGTGTTAAGCGCTTTATAAACGCCGAATATCAGATGTAGGTTACATTGACTTTCAATCATAGTGAAAAGCGCTTAGAAACGACTAATTTCTCTTTTAAGAAGGTGCGTCTATTCAGTGCACTAAGGACGTTTAGTATGGTTTATGTTTTTTCAATTGAATGTTAGGTCTTACATGGAGTTTGATTTCGGCTTAAAACATTTTGTTAACTCACCATTTGCGTTAGGGATTGCAGAGGAAATCCTTTTTGTGAGGCACGAACAAAAAGATTGTAAAGGAAAGCCCGACCCGTAGGGAAACGCCCAAAAGACTTGTATATATTTGCAGTTAGAGTCATTTCGGGTGTTTTCAGTCTGCATGTTGATAACCGGAATAAATATGTGATTGTTGGTGTTTCTGCAGCAATCTTTACTAGTTATACAACGCCACTTTTAGAGTAATAGTCTGATATCGTGACTTCTATATGGCGCATAAACTATTCAGCCCCATCGGGGCGAAATCTTAATAGCACCAAATCTAACCGATTGCCAAAGTCCCAGCGGGACGGCATATTAATATTTAGTTTATTTCTTATACATCCACTTCAATCTCAACTTCAACTTCGACTTCAACTTCGATTTCAATGTATCAAATGCAATTACTAAAACAAAAAAAACCACTACGTCTTTTAGTAAGAAGTAGTGGTTTTTAACTTTATTGGAGGTTCCTGCCTGTATTTCGACAAGTTCAATAAAGCACGCAGGAATTAATGATTATCCTAAAGACACACGTTTAAAGTCTGTTACTTTAACATCGCCATAAGAAGCAACATATTTAGCAACATTCATTTTTTCATCTTTGATAAACGTTTGGTCTAACAAACATTTTTCTTGGTCTAAGGTCGTGTTGTCAGAAATGAAACGCTCCATTTTACCTGGAAGGATTCTATCCCAAATTTGCTCTGGTTTCCCTTCAGCTTTCAATTCAGCTTTAGCATCTTCTTCAGCTTTTGCCAATACTTCTGGCGTTAACTGTGCCATAGAAATGTAGCTAGGTACGTTTTTAGGAGTTTTGTCCATACGTGCACGTTCTTCGTTGTCTTTTACAATAACAGCGATTCTGGCCTCAGTTTCTGCAGCTACAAATGCAGCATCAAAATCTTTGTAAGACAATGTTGAAGCTCCCATTGAAGCGATTTGCATTGCCACATCTTTAGCTAATTCGTCAGCTTTGTCAACTTTAGCAGAAAAACCTACGATAGCAGCAATTTTGTTAATGTGAACGTAAGAACCGATATAAGGCGCTTCCAATCTTTCAAAAGCGTTCAAATCAATTTTTTCGCCAATCACACCTGTTTGCTCAATCAATTTCTCAGCAACCGTCATTCCACCAATATCAGAAGCTAATAATTCTTCTTTAGTAGTACAGTTGATAGCGATGTCAGCAATTTGGTTAGCCAATGCTACAAACGCTTCGTTTTTACCAACAAAGTCTGTTTCACATCCTACAACAATAGCGATAGCAACAGTATGATCGGCATTTACTTTAGCAACAGCAGCACCTTCCGATGACTCTCTGTCTGCTCTTTGATCTGCAACTTTTTGGCCTTTTTTACGCAATACGTCAATAGCTTTGTCAAAATCGCCTTCAGCCTCAACTAAAGCTTTTTTACAGTCCATCATTCCTGCGCCTGTACTTTGTCTAAGTTTGTTAACTTCTGCAGCTGTTATTTTTGTCATAATTTCTAAGTGTATTTATTACAAAAAGTCGTTCAATTGATTTCTGAAAAGAAAAGAACGAAACGACTTTAAGGTATTATATAATTGTTATTTATTCTTCTTCGTCAGCAGCTACTACTTTTTTAGCGGCTTTCTTTTCTTTTTTCTCTACGTTGTCTTCTTGGCCGTCTTTATCAGTTTTGTCTGACTTACGTTCAGATAAACCATCGGCGATAGCAGAAGTGATAAGCGTTAAAACTTTATCAATAGATTTTGAAGCGTCATCATTCGCAGGAATAACGTATTGTACTTGACGTGGATCAGAATTCGTGTCCACCATTGCAAAGATTGGAATGTTTAATTTCTGTGCTTCTCTAATAGCAATGTTTTCACGTTTAATGTCCACTACAAATAAAGCACCTGGCAAACGCGTCATGTCAGAAATAGAACCTAAGTTTTTCTCCAACTTGGCTCTCAAACGGTCAACTTGTAAACGTTCTTTTTTAGACAATGTCAAGAAGGTACCATCTTTTTTCATTCTATCAATCATTGCCATTTTCTTAACAGCTTTTCTGATAGTTACAAAGTTGGTCAACATTCCGCCTGGCCATCTTTCAGTGATGTACGGCATAGTTACAGCACCTGCTTTTTCAGCAACGATGTCTTTCGCTTGTTTTTTTGTAGCTACAAATAAAATTTTCTTTCCTGAAGCTGCGATTTTGCGAAGTGCTTCTGCAGACTCCTCAATTTTGGCAGCTGTTTTGTAAAGATTGATGATATGGATACCGTTACGCTCCATATAAATGTAAGGCGCCATGTTTGGATCCCATTTTCTTGTCAAGTGACCAAAGTGTACACCTGCTTCAAGTAATTCTTTTACTTCTATTTTTTCCATTTTGTAATAGTTTACGTTCTGTTAAATTAGCAATGATAAAGTGGTTTCAGCCGTGGCCGATCGCCTTTACCATTTAGATGCTAAACTATCCTAACACAAGGGTGTTTTGGACAACATTAACTGGGTTAAATTTTGTGTTTTAAAAAAAACTTGATTGGAAATATCATTGCTCATATTTCCAATCGAGTTGGTAATAAAAAGATTAACGTTTAGAGAACTGGAATTTCTTACGTGCTTTCTTCTGACCGAATTTCTTACGTTCAACCATTCTTGGGTCTCTTGTCAACAATCCTTCTGGTTTCAAAATGCCTCTGTTTTCTGCATCCAACTCACACATAGCGCGAGATAATGCCAAACGAATTGCTTCTGCCTGACCAGTAATACCACCTCCATATACATTTACTGTAATATCAAAGTTGCCATCATTGTTAGTCATGACCAAAGGTTGATTTACTTTGTACTGCAATGCAGCAGTAGGAAAGTAGATCGCCATGTCTTTTTTATTAATTGTGATGTTCCCTGTACCTGAGGCAACATACGCACGAGCAACAGCCGTTTTTCTACGGCCAATTTTGTGAATTACTTCCATTAATTGAATTCGTTTAAGTTAATTGTTTTAGGTTTTTGAGCCGCATGTGTGTGCTCAGAACCTACAACAGCGTTTAGGTTGCGGAATAAATCTGCACCTAATTTGTTTTTAGGCAGCATTCCTTTTACTGCTTTTTCCACTACTCTAGCCGGATCTTTTCCGAATAGTTCAGTAGCGGTTAGACTTCTTTGACCACCTGGGTAACCTGTGTGACGAATGTAGGTTTTATCGTTCCACTTGTTTCCTGTTAAGTTGATTTTTTCAGAGTTGATAACAATGACGTTATCTCCGCAATCAACGTGTGGTGTGAAGTTAGGCTTATGTTTGCCTCTTAAAAGTTTTGCAACCTTAGAAGCTAAACGACCTAGTGTTTGCCCTTCAGCGTCAACCAAAACCCACTGCTTATCAACAGTAGTTTTGTTAGCTGAAATCGTTTTGTAGCTTAATGTATTCACACTAATTGATTTTTATTTGTCGCGCTGTTCACGTGACGAGTTAAACATTCCTCTCTTAAAAAGAGTTTGCAAATTTACGATAATCTATGTGATTACCAAATAGTATGATGCGAATTTTGTTCATAAAATTAGTGGCAGTTACTTTCTTTTTAATTTCCATAAAATTATAACCGTTATTTTTTAAGATATGTCGTAATTATTTGTCATAAGCCATTCGAAATGATGCGTTTGATAGGTGCGGTTCAGAATAGCGCAATGGTGGTGTTGGTGTTTGGGTTTTGGAACTCGGTTTAGGTTTTTGTTGGTGACTTATTAACATTTATAATTAGGGAAGAAGATGTTTATGGCGCTTAAACTTAGAGGGGATTAATTTTTTTAGGATTATTTGGGCTGGCAGTGTCATATTATATATTTTTTAGGATTATTTGGGCGTTCCCCTTCGGGTCGGGCTTTTCGTTGCAATCTTTTTGCTCGTGCCTCACAAAAAGGATTTTCACTGCAATCCCTAACGCGGGCGGCGGCGTTTTAATATGTTTTTTAGGATTATTTGGATGTTTCCTTCGGATCTGACTGGATTAGAATTTTTTCTATGATTATTTGGGCGTTCCCCTTCGGGTCGGGCTTTTCGTTGCAATCTTTTTGCTCGTGCCTCACAAAAAAAATTTTCACTTCAACTTAGCGAAGCGTTATCACGAATTCCAAATAATAACAATAGAATTCGGTTCGTAATCCCTAACGCGGTGTCGGCGTTTTAATATGTTTTTTAGGATTATTCGGGCGCCTGCCTGACGGACAGGCAAGTTTCCTTTCGGGTCGGGCTTTTCGATGCAATATTTTTTCTCTCAAAAGGATTCTCACTGCAACTTAGCGAAGCGGTATCACGAATTCCAAACAATTACAATAGAATAGGATTCGTAATCCTTAACGCGGATGGCGTCGTTTTAAAATGTTTTATATTATTATTATTATTATTATTATTATTATTATTATTTGGGCGTTCCCCTTCGGGTCGGGCTTTTCGTTGCAATCTTTTTGTTCGTGCCTCGCAAAAAGGATATACACTACAACTTAGGGAAGCAGAATCACAAAATCTAAGATACAACAGTAAAATCGAATTCGTATCCCTGCCGCGGACTGTGACGTTGTGTTAAAATGTTTCGAAAATACTTTTCCACTATAAATAGTCAAGTCGGTTTATTCCAAAAAAAAACCGTCCTGATCAGACGGTTTTCTATTACAATAATTTTTATTTATGACGCAATAAAAATGCCGCCAATGGCGAGCACTTCATCCATGGTTAAGGGTTCGTCAAACGCTTCGGTAACCGCATCGTCGCCGCCATAGCTGGCAAACATTCCTGCCAAATTAACCCCGCCTTGAACGGTATTGGATTCAGGTGTTGCGCCACCATAAATACTTGCAAACTGCGGTGGCAATGTGTTTTGGGATTTTGTGATCCATCCTTTTTCACCGCGCATACGTCGCACTTGAGAGGCGTGCCGTGCTTCCACTGAATGGATTTGTAGCGCATACTGAAGTAGCGCATTGTCATTGGCCAAAGCACCGGCTTGTCCTTTATAGGCTCTGACGCCGGTATCTTCAAAACCTTGTGCTAAGGCCATGAAAGTGGGGTAGTCATTAAATGGATCCAAATTTAGTCCTCCAGGAGCTCCTGTAAAATCGAAAGTCGGCTCCGCTATGGCATCAACTCCCAAAGCCGCTTTCAAAAAGTCTACGTGTGCATCCTCATGTTTTGATATGGTAGCAAATACCATCTGGTCAGCCGCTGGGATTAATCCTGAGGCGGCCAGACCTTGTCTATAAAAACTGCGCTCCAAATATTCCAGCGTCAAGGCAAAATTTAGGACGTCGGTATTGCTGGCAGAGCCAGCTACACCAAACATCGCAGCATTGGCTGTTTTTGTTTTTGAACCGGTAGCAGCCAATCCGAAGGGAATGGACGCCAAGGCAACGCTAGACCCTAGTTTTTTAAAATGGTTAAAAGAATCTCTTCTCGTACCTGCTTTTTTTAAGAGGTCTTGGTCTGAGAGCATATCTAAAATGGTTATAAAATTCATAGTCGTATATTTTTAAGTTAAATCACGGATTAAGAGGTCGGTAAGTTATTAGCCGTAAATTTCGTTACGACAAATTTCGTTGCGCCCACTTCTGCCAAAACCTCGCCCGGCTCTGCTGCTTTGTCAAACGCTTTCGCGGTACCATTTAATCCTATAAGGATGTCATCTCCAGCGAAATCTTCTGATAAAGGGTTTAACAAGTCTCTAATAGCTGAGGCGTGACGTGCTTCCACCGAAACAATTTTTCCGGCCAAGAGTAAATAGGTCAGACCAGCAGCATCACTGACGTTTATCAATTTTCCGGCGCCATTATAGGCTTTTACTCCGGTGTCCTCCAAAACTTTCGATGTTCCCAAAACCGAAGCTCTACTGCTAAAGTCCACGCTTGCGAAATCAAATTCCAATGTTGGTAAAATATCCTTTGGTGCTACGGCAGTAATTGCGGTTTTGAAAAAATCTCTATGGATGATCTCATGATTGTAAATATCTTCCAGAATTTGCTTTTCCGTGGCTGGTGCGCCGGCCCAATAAGAACCCGCCAATACCTTCGTGTAGAACGCTGCTTCGAGTTGCTCTAAAGCATACGCGTAATTCAAGATTCCTAAGTTTCCCGATCCAAGATCAAAAATCCCAGGTTGTGGTCCTACATTACTGTCGTCATCATTGTTACAAGCCATCATTAACCCAGAGCCCATAACAACCATACCACTCAATTTCAAAAATTGACGGCGTTTGTTAAAGCCTCCTAGCTCATCTAGCTCTTTTAAAAGTTCGTTTTTCATATGTATAGTATTTAAGTTAAATAAAGATTCTCCTTGAAATGTATTTAGAAGGACTTACAGAAGAAAAATGAAGCGGAGTTTTAAAAAATGCGGGTTTTTATTTAAAACTTAAGTTCTAAACTAAGTAATAAAAATACAGACCTAAAATTAATCAGCTGATTCTGAAAAGGTTATCTTATATACGATTTGTTTTAGCTCGTATGAATACTTTTGTTTTAATGCGTTTGTCGAAAGTTTGTAGTAATATTCAACAGATGTTTTTGAAAAGAAAAGTATGTAGGGAAGGTGATAAAATGGGATTTTACTGTTTTTATAGGTCTTCCACTGGGAGTTTTTTCTATAAATACTAGTTCATCATGTTCTCGAAAGTACATTCATATTTTAAAGAGATAGGCTTTTGTGAAGTTATTTTTGATTTGGGCGTTTCCCTTCGGGTCGAGTTTTAACCTGATATGCTTATTTAAGATTTTGAAAATTATTTGGGCTGTCGTTGTTCTTGTGAATTATTGGGAGCGGTCGGACTTTTCTTTAAAATAGTTTATGTTTTTAGGACTTTTTGGAGGTTTCCCTTCGGGTCGGGCTTTTCGTTGCAATCTTTTTGTTCGTGCCTCAAAAAAAGGATTTTCACTGCAACTTAGCGAAGCGGTATCACGAATTCTTATTTGTAAAAGTAAAATTGAACTCATAATTCCTAACGCGGAAGTTAGTTTTGAAATGTTTTTAGGAGTTTTTGGGCGTTTCCCTTTGGGTCGGGCTTTTCGTTGCAATCTTTTTTCTCGTGCCTCAAAAAAAGGATTTTCACTACAATCCCTAACGCGGAAGCTATAAAACAACAAAAAAATGTTTTACTACAATAGTTAGATTATTATTTCAAACTATTTTTATTTAATGAATACTTTCGAAGCCACGTACCGAATATTTATCTTTGGTTTTACGAAGATTTGGGATTAACTTAGTTGTGTAGGGTTTTCAATTTTTCAATCTCTTTTATTGTATCCGAAAAAAATATTTTCACATCCTTGCCTAACTCAAAAAAACAATATGAAATGATAGAGACAATAATGACGAGAGACGATTTCATGTCTTTCTTTAGAAATGATGAACAATTAAATACATTGTCAAACGATGATAGAGTTGAAATATTTGCTCAAATACTTTCAGGTGGTTCCGATTTAACTAAGGAGTTTCTTGAAGACATCCTTGCCGATTATTCAGTTACACATATAGAAATAATTGATCAATAATGGCAAAAAATAATTGGACTAGAGAAGAAACAATTGTCGCTTTCAATGTGTATTGTAAAATACCGTTTAAGAATAGTAGTAAAACACATCCAACTATTATTAAGTATGCAAATATTTTAGGACGTTCGCCATCAGCCTTAAACATGAAAATTGGTAATTTAGGAAGATTGGATCCTGAACTAAGGAAAAAGGGAATTACAGGTTTGGTTAATGGAAGTAAATTGGAAGAAATTATTTGGGATGAATTTCATGGGAATTGGGATGATTTAGCTTTTGAGAGCGAAAAACTTATTGCTGAATTTCAAGGAAATAATATTGAAAATAAATTTGAATCAGAAAGTTTACCTGAGGGAAAAGATAAATTGAGATTGGTTAAAACAAGAGTTAACCAATCTTTCTTTAGGAGTTCAGTTCTTTCGGCTTATGATTTAACCTGTTGTATTACAGGTATTAAAATACCAGAATTATTAATAGCAAGTCATATAATTCCTTGGAGCGAAAATAGAGAGAGAACAAATCCTCAAAATGGACTTTGTCTTAATAATTTACATGATAAAGCTTTTGATAAAGGATTAATCAGTGTTGATCCGAATTATAATATATCAGTGTCTAAGTATCTTTTAGAATATGAGAAAGAAAAAGATGACATATATTTTTCTCATTTCAATAAAAAGAAAATAAATCTTCCAGATAAATTCTTTCCGAGAATAGAATTCATAGAGCATCACTTTTCAAACTACACTAAAAATGAGTATAATTAACAATCTTTATATTATGAATTCTGGCTCCAAATCTCCACAAATTGGAGCTATTAAAGTATCTGAAGATGATTCAATTCATGGTATAAGTTCAAATCAAGAATTTATGATTAAATCATTTTTAAATAGCAAACCCATTAAATTTAATGAGAACACGAATATAGTCTACAAAATTACCGATATAAATAATGCTCCCATAACCGACCAGCATTTTAATGAAATAAATTCAATAACGTCTCGGCATAAATATATTGATCGGGTCACTAAGCTTATGAAACTCGGTTATAATATTGAGTTTTATGCTTATGATGACACCACTTTTAAATTAAACCTACAAGTAATAGATAGTGATTTACCAGAAATAATAGCTCATATAGTCAAAGATAAATACGTCAGTAGAATATCTAAATTAAATGAAGTCATTAAAAAAATAACGGAAGAAAACCCGATGAATTATGATCAAAGTCAGGGGCATAAATTTTATGAATATAGATTAGTGAGTTTTTTTGGTTGAGGCTGCATTAGGTATGACCTCAAAATCAGTATGATCTGGTAAATATGATATTGTGGGTGGAATAATTATAGTAAAACAAAATGCAGAAGTACTTTGCTACCATCTGATTGATTTCAATAAGTTTAAACAGTATTTAAAGAACTCTTCCAGGCTGGACAATCCATCTGGTTCTAAAATGGGCTACGGTAAAGTTTATCATGAAGGAGCTGATTCATTGATAAAATTAAACTTTCAGATAAAAGCATAGTTTTTTTCAAATATTGAAATTAATTTATTGAGCCACTATCTCCTCAACAATCGCAATATCTGCCTCCGCCCAATCCAAAGTGTATAATTCATCCTTATCCAATAAAACATGATCAGCATGCTCTTTTAGTTTCAATTCTCCTGAAACATACTCACCAATAAATGGTATCAAATTAATTTTAAGTTGGGGTATTGATGAATTACGGCCGTGAGTTTTCGTTTTAAATTAATATGGATGTTGAGCTCTTCGAAGATTTCTCGTTTTATACACTCTTCTTCACTTTCTCCAGGTTCAATTTTTCCACCAGCAAATTCCCATTTCAAAGGAAGGCTCATGGTTTCACTTCTTTGAACTGCTAATACTTTATTTCCAAAGTGAATAATTGCACAAGTAACGGGTATTGTTTTCAATGGTCTTTGACTTTTTAATGTGAAATGAGCATTTCCGCAAAAGATACTAATTTTTTATTAGCAGACGAGATTAATTCCAAAGGCTCTATTCCAACGAGTTTCCTGAACATAGTTATTAATTGTTTTAATCGCTTAAATTCTGTTTTTTTTTTCTGATGCAGATTTATCTTTTTGACAATTGAGTTTTCAACTGTATAGAACTTTGTTTCTATTTATGAAATTTTACTTAAAAAGACTATCTGCGTTAGGGATTACGAATCCAATTTTATTTTATTAATAGGAATTCGTGATACCGCTTCGCTAAATTGTAGTGAAAAGCCCACAACGACCTCGATTTTTATCGGGAGAGCGAGGACTTGCAACGGATAGCCCGACCTAAAGGGGAACGCCCAAAAACTAAAAATTAATTTTTTAAAATTTTTGACACGAATTCCACGAATTTTCACAAACTCACTCGTTGCCAGAAAATGCCGGCGTAAATTCTTTACTATAAATTTCACGAATGTAACATACTTCCAGTCTGTTTTAAAACCCCCGCCAGAATGCATTTCGGGCTGGTATGACCCTTTATAGTTCATAGTGATTTAATTAACAAGACCTCCTGCGTTAGGGATAGCAGTGAAAAGCCCACAGCGACCCGATTTTTATCGGGGGAGCGAGGACTTGCAACGGATAGCCCGACCCAAAGGGTAACGCCCAAAAACTAAAACTTATACTATTCTAATGCGCCTCCAGCCAATCCTCTCCAACCCCTAAATCCACAATTAACGGCACAGTTAACGTATAAGCACTTTCCATCTCCGTCTTGACCATTTTTTTGATGTCTTCCAATTCTGGTTTATACACATCAAAAACCAACTCATCATGTACCTGAAGCAACATTTTGGTTTTGAATTGGCCTTCGTCCAACTTTTTGTGAATGTTGATCATGGCGATTTTAATAATATCGGCAGCACTTCCTTGGATCGGGGCGTTCACGGCATTACGTTCTGCCGCGCCTCTGACCACTGCGTTCCCAGAGTTAATGTCTTTTAAATAGCGGCGGCGACCTGAAACGGTTTGTACATAACCATGATGTCGAGCAAATTCGATTTGCTCGCTAATATAACGACGCAGTTTTGGATAGGTCGCGTAATAGGTGTCAATCAAATCTTTGGCCTCACCTCTTGATAAATCCGTTTGATTGCTCAATCCGAAAGCGGAAACACCATAAATAATTCCAAAATTGACCGTTTTAGCATTGCTACGCTGCTCGCGTGTCACTTCTTCAAGGGGCACATTAAAAACTTTTGAAGCGGTAGAAGCGTGAATATCCTCACCATGTTTAAAGGCGTTGATCATGTTTTCTTCTTCGCTCAAAGCCGCTATAATGCGCAATTCAATTTGAGAGTAATCCGCCGCCAATAAAATGAAGTTCTCATTTCTTGGGATAAACGCTTTTCGCACTTGACGTCCACGTTCGGTGCGAATTGGAATATTTTGGAGGTTCGGATTGTTGCTGCTCAAACGTCCAGTAGCGGCAACGGTTTGCATATAATCGGTATGGACACGACCTGTAGAAGGTTCCACCTGAGTTGGCAGGGCATCGACATAGGTGCTTTTGAGTTTTGCGAGTCCGCGATATTCTAAAATATGCTGAATAATGTCGTGATCTTTGGCTAGAAGTGATAAAATATCTTCACCCGTGGCATATTGTCCAGTTTTCGTTTTTTTAGGCTTATCGACCAATTTAAGCTTGTCAAATAAAATTTCTCCCAACTGTTTTGGAGAGGCAATATTAAATTCTTCGCCAGCTTCCTTAAAAATATTGGCTTCTAAGGTTTTGATGTCATTATCTAATTTTTCAGATAGGGAATTCAGGAATTGCTCATCTAAATTGATGCCTTCCAATTCCATATCGGCAAGTACGCCCAACAACGGAATTTCAATGTCATCAAATAACTTTTGGATATTGGCTTCGCCTAATTCCTTTTCAAAATGCTCTTTGAGCTGTAAGGTGATATCGGCATCTTCAACTGCATATTCGGTTTGTTTTTCCAATGGAATATCCCGCATGTTGAGTTGGCTTTTGCCTTTTTTGCCAAGGAGTGCATCAATTGGAATTGGTGTGTAATTCAGATAGGTTTCTGCCAAAATATCCATATTATGACGCATATCTGGATTGATGAGGTAATGTGCCAACATGGTGTCAAACAATTTGCCTTTAACCTGGATGTTGTATTTATGAAGTACTTTGATGTCATATTTTAAGTTCTGGCCTACTTTTTCAATAGCCTCACTTTCAAAAAACGGACGTAACTGCTCAATCAGTTCTTGTGCTTCTTTTTTATCTTCAGGAAATGGCAGATAAAATCCTTTTCCGACTTCCCAAGAAAAAGCAATTCCCACCAATTCAGCAGTGATTGGATCTAGACCTGTAGTTTCCGTGTCAAAGCAAACACTGGTTTGTTTCATTAAATTTTGAAGGAACAATTTCGTGGCCATCCCACTCGCGACACTTTGGTAAAAATGTGAGGTCGTTTCTGAAGTGGTACGGATATGCGCATCGGTAGTTGGTGCCGTAGAATCTTCATTCACATCGCCACCAAATAAGGAAAACTGTCCCAATCCTGCAGATTTTACTTCTGTAGGCGTTGTTTTGGCTTCTGTACTTGTGGAGGCGTTCGAGGCGCTGAGCGCATCTGGTGCAAAGGTTTTAATGAAATTATCCGTTAGACGTCTAAATTCCAATTCCTGAAATATGTTGGTGACGGCTTCAATGTCAGGATGTGACATTTCAAAGTCGGTTTCACAAAACTTAACGGGCACATCGAGCATAATGGTGGCCAAAGTCTTTGATAGCATGCCCAGTTCTTTATTGGCTTCAATATTCTCTTTCATCTTTCCTTTGAGCTCATGGGTATTGGCCAAAAGGTTTTCCATGCTGCCGTATTCCTTCATGAATTTTTTAGCTGTTTTTTCGCCAACACCTGGCAATCCTGGGATGTTGTCTGATGAATCGCCCATCATTCCCAAGAAATCGATGACTTGGAGCGGATGATCGACTTCGAATTTTTTCTTTACTTCTTCAACACCCCAAGTTTCATAACCACCGCCAAATGATTTTGGTCGGTACATGAAGGTGTTTTCAGTAACCAATTGTGCAAAATCCTTGTCTGGCGTGACCATATAGGTTTTGTAGCCTTGTGCTTCGGCTTGTCTGGATAGGGTTCCAATCACATCGTCCGCTTCATAGCCATCTTTGACCATGATCGGGATGTGCATGGCGCGGAGGATGTTTTGAATATGTGGAATCGCAGTTTTGATACCTTCAGGGGTTTCGTCGCGGTTGGCTTTGTAGGCTTCAAACATTTCCACCCGATCCACACTGCCGCCTTTGTCAAAGCACACTGCCAAATGATCTGGGCGTTCGCGCTTTATGACATCCAACAAAGAGTTCATAAACCCCATAATTGCAGAAGTGTCTTCTCCTTTGGAATTAATTTGTGGATTTTTTATAAAAGCATAATACCCTCTAAAAATTAGGGCGTAGGCATCGACTAAAAAAAGGCGTTTTTGTTCGGACATTGTTAGTTTTTTTGAAGTCGATAAAATTACAAAAGATAATTTGATTTGGGCACGGGGATACGGTTAATATGAAATTGGATGGGTGTTACGCGGAGTTGCACAGAGTCACACTGAGGGACACAGAGATTTTTTATCTGTGTGTCTCTATGTAATTATTTCTCGCAGAGCCGCGGAGATGCAAAGGTGATTACACTTGAAATTTTAGATTATTAAGTTGAGGTAATTCGTTATCATTGGTCTCCGTGAATCTCAGTGTAATTTCAGCGCAACTCCGTGTAAATATTCCTCGCAGAGTCGCGGAGACGCAAAGCTGTTTGTGCTTAAATTGTGGGTTGTTAAGTTATTATCATTTGTCTCCGTGAATGTCCGTGCAATTTCAGCGTATCTCCGTGTAAATATTCCTCGCAGAGACGCAAAGGCGCAAAGCTGTTTGCGCTTAAATTGTGGGTTGTTAATTTGTTACCATTTGTCTCCGTGTAATAATTTCTCCGTGAATCTCCGTGCAATTTCAGCGCAACTCCGTGTAATTTCTCTCTGTGTAATAACAAAGCAAATCCAAAAGCATGCCTCAGAAACCATCCAAAATAAAACAATCTGTCCTTTAATTAATTTCCAATATCCGTCCATGCATTCGTTGTATATTCGCCAAAAAAATCCCTGTGAAACTACATATCAAATACATGGTTAGCAACCGCTGCAAAATAGCAGTAAAAAAAGTGTTGCGTAAGCTTGGGTTACACTTTGTAATAGTTGATTTAGGCGAGGTTGAACTCATGGAGAATATCTCGGCGGCACAGCGAAATCAATTAAGAATAGACCTGCTTGAATCTGGGTTTGAATTAATGGACGATAAGCGTGCCATCTTGATCGAGAGAATAAAAAATGTTATTATCGAAATGGTGCATCATTCCGATGAAATCATTAAAATGAACTTTTCAAATTATTTAAGTGAGAAATTAGACCAGGACTACATGTATATGTCAAACCTATTTTCTGAAGTGCAGGGAGCGACCATTGAGCAATTTGTTATTGCCCACAAAACTGAAAGGATTAAGGAATTAATAATTTATGGGGAATTGAACATTACTGAGATCGCTTGGAAAATGAACTATAGTAGTGTTGCCCATTTATCAAATCAGTTTAAAAAAGTTACAGGACTTTCTCCTACCCATTTTAAAAAATTGAAAGAAAAGAAACGCAGTTCCTTAGAAGACATTTGAATTAAAAAGACAGTTAATGAATAATATAATTATTGAAGATTTCAATTATGCACGGAGTTTAATTGAAGCCAGCTTGGATCCGTTGGTTACAATAAATGCGGAAGGGAAAATCATGGACGTTAATGAAGCATTGATTAAAGTCACCGGTATCGGAAGGCAAAACTTGATCGGCACTGACTTTTCTTATTATTTTACAGATGCTAAAAAAGCAAAGGAAGGGTATCTTCAAGTCTTCAGAAATGGTTTTGTAAATGATTATCCATTGACGATAATGCATAAAAACGGCAATTTAACTGACGTTTCTTTTAATGCGTCTGAGTATAGGGACGATGCAGGAGAAGTCGTCGGAATTGTTATTGTCGCTCGTGATGTGACTGAGCAAAAAAGAATTGCCAAGGATTTGACGGAAGCAATGCTCTTTGCAGAAATGGCAACATTGATTGCAGAGGAAGCAAAAATGAAAGCTGACAAAGATAGGTTGATTGCGGAGGATGCCGTGAAAGCTAAACAGCAATTCCTGTCGAACATGAGCCATGAAATACGAACTCCAATGAATGCCATCATCGGGTTTGCGAAAGTGCTCCTTAAATCAGAACTCACAGAAAAACAAGAAGAATATCTCAACGCCATCAAAGTAAGTGGTGATGCCTTAATCGTGTTAATTAACGATATTCTGGACTTGGCAAAAGTGGATGCAGGAAAAATGACTTTTGAACAAATTCCTTTTAGAATGTCATCATCCATCGCGGCAATGCTCCATTTATACGGATCAAAAATCCAAGAAAGAAATTTGGAGCTGGTCAAAGTGTATGATGACAGAATTCCAGCAGTATTGATTGGCGATTCCTTGCGTTTGCACCAAATTATATCGAACTTAGTCAGTAATGCCGTTAAGTTTACAACAAAAGGAAAGATTACCATCAGCGTCAAATTACTGGATGAAAATGACCAAAGAGTAACGCTCGAATTTGCAGTGAGCGACACTGGAATTGGGATCCCAAATTCAAGAATAGATGCTATATTCGAAAACTTTCAACAGGCATCCAGCAACACATCACGTATTTATGGCGGTACAGGTTTGGGACTTGCTATTGTTAAACAATTAGTGGAAGCTCAGGATGGAAGCATCAAAGTAATTAGTGAAATCGATAAAGGTTCTACCTTTAGTTTTATGTTGAGTTTTTACAAAACAGACGCAGATCCCGAAATGGAAAAGAAATTGACGGAATATGGTAAGGAAATGACCGATAAAAGAATCTTGGTGGTTGAAGATATTCCCCTTAATCAATTACTGATGAAAACTCTGTTGGATGATTTTGGATTCGAATGTGATATTGCTGGTAATGGACTAATTGCCATCGAAAAAATGAAGGCAACAGTTTACGACCTTATTTTAATGGATTTACAAATGCCAGAAATGAATGGGTTCGAAGCCACTGATTATATCCGTAATGTTATGGATTCCAATATTCCCATCATTGCTTTAACAGCCGATGTCACCACTGTTGATTTGGCCAAATGCAAAGCAGTTGGAATGAATGATTACATCGCAAAACCCGTTGACGAAAGAGTATTATACAGTAAAATGATAGAGCTCATCAAGAAAAGCACCATTAAGGTCGCAGCCAAAAGGAGTGTGGTTGAGGAAGTGATAAAGATAAGATACACGGACCTGAGTTATTTAAGTACGCGTACTAAAGCGAACAAATTACTGATGGAAGAAATGATTTCATTGTATTTGGAGCAAACACCGCCTCTTATAAATGCCATGAAAGAGGCCTTGTCAAATAAGGATTGGCAAACATTACAAGATGCTGTCCATAAAATGATCCCTTCATTTTCAATCATGGGCATAAGTGCTGACTTCGAAAACATCGCAAAAAGGATTCACGAGTATGCCAGTTCTCAACAAGAAGCTGAGGATATGGCAGAATTGGTATCGCAAATTGATAAAGTTTGTACGCAAGCCTGTGAGGAATTAATGGAAGAACTTTCCGCATTTAAAAAAATATACAATGAAGACTGATAAAATCAAACTATTTCTGGTGGATGATGATGCGTTATATCTAAAATCATTGGAAATTGATTTTTTGGAAAGCGCAGATTTTGATATTCACACCTTTCCTACTGGAGAACTCTGTATCGCCAATTTATCAAAAAATCCAGATGTTATTGTTTTAGACTATCATTTGGACGGCATTGACAAAGATGCTATCAATGGTCTGGAAACCTTGGATAAAATAAAAGAATTCAATCCTAATATGCCAGTTCTAATGCTTTCTTCCCAAGATAAGATTGAGGTGGCCGTAGAATGTATGCATCACAAGGCAGCCGATTATATTGTAAAAAGTGAAACTGCTTTTTTACGTCTAAAAAAGACAATTACCGAAGTTTTGCTGTTTAACAAGATGGAAAAAGAATTGAAGTGGTATATGGATCGGATGTAATCTAATCATTTGGTTATGGTAAATAGAGCGATATGCATCTTCGGAAGTGCATCGCTCTTTTTTACATCCAAACAAATTGGTTCTATTAATTGAATGTAAAAAGAGATGTCCCTTGAATTAGGTTCCAAACCATGATAATTTGGACAGTCTTGTCTTTTCTCCAATAATAGAAATCAGATAATCTAACAAAACTTAATGCCCATTTCACTTAAGGGTCAACATAATACAAGGTAAGCCTATTCTTGGATATTTGATTCGCCTTTCTGACAAATAAAGCCTCACATTCATGTGTCAGCCACTGCAAAGATGGATGTTGTCAATCAGTCAACATGGAAATTATGCAACTAATTGAATAATTACGTAACACTTCAAGGTCATTAAAAAATCACCTTTGCAGTGTAATGCGTAATCACTATTGATATATGGACCTAACTGAAAACAATAAATCTTGGAGTGCTAAGAAAAGTAAGCTCAATTTAAAACTTGCTGAACTGACCGATCATAATTTATTATTTGTAAAGGGAAAGAATGACGTAATGATTGCAAGACTGCAAATAATCCTTGGCAAAACAGCAGACGAAATGGATGAAATCTTAAAGAATCTATAAGTTGTGATTTTACAAGGTCAAGAAAAACTAAATTATTATTAACAAATTCTTCAATATGCCATTGACAATCTTGTCATGCATGATTAAAAAGCTGTATAAACAGCACTCTCAATTAACTCTAATTCCAATGAAAAATGAAAATTAAATACTCTATTCTATCCTTTGCCATTCTATTTATTGTAATGGTATCTGGATGCTCCAGTGACGATTTTGAAGCTGAAGTAGGCCTCTGTCCAGAAGTTACAACAACAAATCCCGAAAATGGCGCTATCGATGTGCCATTAGATCAAACCATTACGGTTTTATTCAACAAGGATATGAATCCGGCAACTTTTAATGGCGCCAGTTTCTTTATAAATGGAGCGGGTACGGATCGTATTGCGGGCGAGGTTTCAATAAGTGGTGCTCTAGCAACATTTAAGCCAACAGCCCCTTTAAAAATGAACACCACTTATACAGGTACCGTTACCACATCTGTTAAGGATACAAAAGGTAATGCGTTGCAAGAAGACCATATTTTTACTTTTAGTACTGGACAAACTGTTCTCCCGATGGTTGCTTCCACGGATCCTGTTAATCTAGCTACTAACGTATTCCTTAACAAAACGATTACTGCAAGTTTTAATATGTTAATGGATCCCACAACTATTAATACCAGTACGTTCACTCTAACACAAGGCACAACTGCGGTTGTTGGCGCTGTTACATATTCAAGTCAAACCGTCTCTTTTGATCCTACTAATGACCTTACGAGTAATACTGAATATACTGCAACAATAACTACAGGAACCAAGAATACAGAAGGAACTGCTATAGAAGGTAATTATACTTGGAAATTTACCACCGGGACTAGTGTAGCCCCAAAAGTAGTTTCTACAGATCCTATTAATAATGCGACAGGAGTGCCACTTAATAAAGTGATCACTGCAAACTTTAGTGCGCCTATGGATCCCTTAACATTTAATACTGGGGTTTTCACATTAACCCAAGGAGCTACAGTTGTTGCTGGCACGGTATCATATTCAGGACAAACAGCTTCTTTTATGCCTACTAGCGCACTGTTGAGCGATACTGAATACACAGCAAAAATTACAACGGAAGCCAAAAACGTTCAAGGAATTGCTTTGGTTAGTGAATATACTTGGAAGTTTGTTACAGGAAATTCAGTTGGGCCGACGGTTGTTTCTAACGATCCCGAAGACAATGCAACAGGCGTTGAGCTAAATAAAATTATTTCAGCAGACTTTAGTGTAGCTATGGATCCAACCACAATAAATAGCAACTCATTTACATTGAAAAGTGGTGCAACGGTTATTGCAGGAAATCTAACTTATACTGGTGTAAGGCTAAGCTTCGAACCTACAAGTCCTTTAGTGGAAAACACAACTTATGCTGCCACCATCACAACGGAGGCTAAAAGCACCACCGGTGTTTCATTAAGCAGTAATTACGAATGGACCTTTAAAACTTTGACGGCAAATACCGCAGCAATAGATCTTGGATCTGTTGGAAGATTTGGAATTTTTGCAGCCGTGGGTGTGAGTAACAATGCTGGATTTAGTGAAATCAAAGACTTGGATGTGGGGATTTCTCCAGGCTTAAGATCCTCTGTAACCGGATTTCCACCGGCAGTAATAATAAATGGAGCCATTTACGCTTCCGATGATGCTACACCAGTGCCAGCAATGCTAATTCAGGCTAAAGCTGATTTAACAGCTGCCTATTTAGCTGCTGCAGGAGCAACTGTTCCAGCGCCTGCCACAGTATCAGGAGATCAAGGAGGTCTAACGTTAGCGCCTGGTATCTATAAATCAACATCTACGCTTTTAATTCAAAATGGCGATTTAACACTTGATGCACAAGGAGATCCTAATGCAACTTGGATCTTCCAAGTAGCTTCCAGTTTTACTACAATAGGTGGTGCTGGTGGAAATATAATCCTAGCAGGTGGAGCCAAAGCTAAAAATATCTTTTGGCAAGTTGGTAGCTCAGCTACTGTTGGTGACTATACCATTTTTAAAGGAAATATTTTAGCCTTAACCTCTGTCACAATGAATTCACACGCAGTGGCAGAAGGAAGAATGTTATGTATCAATGGATCTATTGTAATGACTGATACAAATGTTATTGCTAAACCAGCTAACTAATTATAAAGCTTAATAAAACTAAATTTCAAAACATGAATAATAAAATTAATCTAAACAAGGGGTCGCTATTTGCGCGATCCCTTTATATAAAGGGCCTTATTTTAAGTGCTTTAATTATCGTCGGAATTCAAGGAGCAGTTCAGGCACAAGAGGACCAATATTCTGCACCTTCGTGGTATTTTGGAGTGGCAGGTGGGGCTAACTTTAATTTCTTTGACGGTTCAATCAATCAGTTGTCTTCATCTTTAACACCTCCGGCGGTTTTCAATAAAGGAAATGGTATCGGACTGTTTATTGCTCCTAGTATTGAATATTACAAGCCTAATACGAGATTCGGATTTATTTTACAGGCAGGGTATGACAGCAGAAAAGGAGACTTCGATCAAGTTCTTACCGATTGTAACTGTCCAGCTGATTTGTCAGCGGATCTCAGCTATATTACTGTAGAACCTAGTTTGCGTTTTGCGCCATTCAAGTCTAATTTATATCTCTATGCGGGACCTCGGGTTGCTTTTGTCCAAAACAAATCCTATACTTATCAATTAGGAGTTAATCCAAGTTTCCCTAATCAAGTTAAGCCTGAAGCTGAAGAAGGCGATTTTAATGAAGTGAAAGGAACAATAATTTCCGGCCAAATTGGAGCAGGATATGATATTCCACTCTCTTCTAAAGGTAATAAGACACAATTTGTGATGTCACCTTTTGTAGCTTTTCATCCATATTTTGGACAAACACCACGCTCCATTGAAACTTGGAATGTAACTACAATAAGAGCAGGTGTTGTATTAAAATTAGGGGTTGGAAGTAAAATTTTGCCACTTGAAGAGGAAGTTGTTGAACCAATCGTGCCTAAAGTGGTGTTTACCGTGGATTCTCCCAAAAATGTACCCGGAAGGCTAAGCATTGCCGAGAGCTTCCCATTGCTTAACTATATTTATTTTGACCAAGGATCTACAGCGATCTCAAACCGCTATGTATTGTTGGATAAAAGTCAAGTAAAAGATTTTAAAGAAGATCAGGTTGAAGTGCTAGCACCAAGTTCAAAAATATCAAGTCGTTCAGAACGCGTAATGACCGTTTATTATAATATTTTAAATATTCTTGGTGACCGTATGGAGGAAAACCCAAGCACCACCATCACTTTGGTTGGATCTTCAGAAAATGGATCTCCAGATGGAAAACTTATGGCAGAGTCTGTTAAAAAATATTTAGTAGACGTATTTGAAATTAATGGCAACAGAATTGCTATTGAAGGAAGGAATAAACCGAAAACCGCAGGAGAACAAGGAGCTTCACAAGAGTTAATTATTCTTCGTGAAAGTGGAGATAGAAGAGTTTCTGTTGAAAGTAGCTCTCCTGAATTGTTGATGGAATTTCAGAATGGTCCTAACGCCGCTTTGAAACCTGTAAAGATTGTAGGAGTACAAGATGCGCCAATCTCCAGTTATGTCACTTTTAAAGTTGACGGAGCAGATGAAGCATTTAGCACCTGGAGCATTGAAGTTACAGATGAAAATGGAATTGTACAAAATTTCGGACCTTATACTGAAGATGAAGTTAAAATTTCTGGAAATAATATTTTAGGAACAAAACCTGAAGGAGATTACAAAGTGAAAATGATTGGTACTAACAAAGTAGGTGAGATTGTAACTCAAGAATCTAATGTGCATATTGTAGCTTGGACTCCTTCCAAGATTGAAGAAGGCATCAGATTTAGTATCGTATATGAGTTTGACTCTGCAGAAGCGATTGCTATGTATAATACATATCTTGCTGAAATTGTTGCGCCTAAAATTCCTGCCAACGCAAAAGTGATTATCCACGGGCATACTGATATTATTGGTGAAGATGCTTATAATAAAAACTTATCTGTACAGAGAGCTAATAATGTTCAAACCACTTTAAAAAACAGTTTGAGAAAACTAGGTACTACAGGAGTTAAATTTGAAGTAGATGGCATGGGTGAAAATGAAAATGCAGCGCCTTTTGGAAATAAACTTCCAGAAGAAAGAGCTTATAACAGAACTGTGATTATTGATATTATTCCTAACAACAAATAAGGAGTTCATTTAATCGCATAAAGCATAAATATAGTCAGTATCAAAGGATAGGGTTTCAAACCCTGTCCTTTTTTCGTTGAGGTTATTCCCATCTCGAAATACCAGACTCATGAAGCCTTGGTTTTTGTCGAGGTTAACCGATTACAATAAATAAAAAAAAAGAGGCATTTCAATTAAGAAGTGCCTCGGTTTTTTAATATGAAATTCGGTTTCTTTATAAACCTTATTTTAACAAGATATTATTTCCTTAACCTTGATTTGCAAGCTTTTTCTGTAGGCTTTGATGCTGATCAGGTCGTTACTTTTTTTATAGCTTAAGCTGGTCACTTCAGTTTTGGTAAGCGCCATGGAAGTGCTTTGATCTTGAGCGTCACTTTGAGTAAGACTATTCAATGTAATTGGTACATTCTGTTTTTCAGTATCATTAGAAGTATTTTGACCAAAAGTTAAAACGGGTAAAGTGATTAGAACGATAAGGATTAAAATTTTCTTCATGACAATAATTGAATGTTGATTTATTATTACATAAAGAAACAACACAACTTCAGTTCAATAGAATAAATTAGATATAGAACATCGATAAACGGTTAATATGAATTACGACTCAAAAAACACCGATGAAATACATGAATATTGCTTGCGACCCAATAAACACGCTTACGGCTAATGACGAAATATCCGGACAATGAGTTCATTGAGACCTTCGGTCGATAAACTGGAAATGGGTATGGGGTTGGAAATTCGTGATATTAGATTGTTGTCAAGATGTGGAAAGGAAGGAAGTGTTGCTCATAAGAACGGGTAAAAGAAGTTCTTATCTAAAAATGTAAATCCATCAATATTAGATACAGATCTTAGGAAGGTCCATAAAGCGTAGGGAACGCTAAATTTTCCGAAGTTCAAGGTCCAAGGTAAATAGTTTTAGCCTTGAACCTGTCCTTCCGTTCAGGAGGGTACACGAATGGTTTTTAGTTTTAAAGCCCCTGCGGATGTAACACTGCGACTGAAGACTGTCTACTGAGTACTGCCTACTGAGGACTGCCAACTGCAGACTGAACATTAATCTCATCCACAAAGATCCAGCTCTTTCCATAGGACTTGTAACCCGAATGCCAAGTTGGAAGTCGGCCTAGTTTCTTTGCCACAAGCTTAACGAATTTTGCGTTTTTATCTTTTAAGTCGAAAGTAATGGTTGTTGTTCGTGCTTCTTCCGATCGTTTTGTTGCGTTTGTGTTTTGTCTTCCGACTAATTGAAAGCTTTTATTGTCAGTCGAAATATAGCAGAACACTTCTGTTGGATAAAATATGAAAGCGCGTTGGTCCTGCAAAAAGTTGACACTAACCGCGTGGATGGGTTGCTCTTCGCCCAAATCAACGATGGCTTCAACATCTTTATCTTCATAGCCTTGCCAAGAGCCTGACCTAAAGTCTTTTGAACCTTTAATGCCGTCAATTAAAGCATTGGGTCCGCCGGCGCTGTATTGGTTGGCGTATGTAGTTTTGAGAATGATGCTTATGTTAGGATCTATCTTGTAAAACTCAGTGGCAATCATAGCGCTTTTTACATCATCTTTTTCTGAATACACCTTTAAGAACGAGGGTTCAGAAATGATAAATGGTTTTTCGTATTTGGTATAAATCGAATCATTTAAAGTGTAGAAAATATCGGTTTCTTTTTGGGCATTTTCTAAAACCACTTCCGTTTCGCCTCTAAATGCGATGTCGCCTTTGGCTATAAATGGAACGGGAACTATTTTAAATTTGTCAATCGATGTGACGGGGACTTCATCGTCATCGGTAGCCCAATCAGATGGGGAGTTGGTCATGAAAAACTCCAAAATACCCCCCGATAGAATGTCTTTTGAAGAAATATAGCTTTGTTTCAATTTCGATCCGTTGAGTCTCACATAATCAATGTATTTGTTTTCATTAGAAAGGTCAAATGCTTTGATAGTAAAGTTTTTTCCGTTTTCAAGATTGATGGTCGCCTTATCAAATAAGGGCGTTCCGATGATGTATTGATCGGCACCTGGTGTTACTGGATAAAAACCCATGGCCGAAAACACATACCACGCACTCATTTGTCCGCAATCCTCATTTCCTGCAATGCCGTCGGGCGCATTTTTATAGAGTTCGGTCAGGATTTGATGGACTTTCTCTTGTGTTTTATAGGGTTTGTTGACAAAGTTATAGAGATAGGCCATATGATGACTCGGTTCATTGCCGTGTGCATATTGACCAATAAGTCCTGTGATGTCTTGCATAGCACGTCCAGAAGTGTTGTTCTTAGCTGTAAACAAGGTGTCCAATTGTGCTTCCAGAATTTCTTTTCCGCCCATCAAGTCAATTAATCCTGACATGTCTTGTGGCACATAAAAACTATATTGCCAAGCGTTTGCTTCGGTGTAATTAAAATTGACCTCATAGGGATCAAAAGGAGCGAACCAGGTGTTTCTGGTACGACCTCTCATAAATTTGGTTTCGGGATCAAAAACGTTCTTGTAATTTTGAGCGCGTTTGATATAGGTTTCGTAGTCGTCTTCCTTATTCAAAGCATAGGCCATTTTAGCAATGGTCCAATCGTCATATGCATATTCCAAGGTTTTTGAAACCGATTCGCTTTCTTCCTCAACGGGTATAAAGCCGAGTTCTTTATACGACTTTAAGCCCAAGTGATTTTGGTTGGCCGAATGTTTCATGGCTTTAAGGGCTTTTTCGGCATCAAAACCTTTAATCCCTTTCAGGTAAGCATCAGCAATCACGGGAACGGCATGGTAACCAATCATGGTGCCGGTGTAGTTGGCACTTAAATCCCACATGGGTAGGATACCGCCTTCATCATATTTTGAGATCAACGTATTGACAAAATCGCTCGTGCGTTTGCGTTCAATAAGCGTATAAAGTGGATGCGCCGCGCGATACGTGTCCCAAAGCGAAAAGACCGTGTAATATTTAAAATCTTTATTGGTATGAATTTTCATGTCCATGCCTCGGTAGCGTCCATCAACATCCTGATAAAGATTTGGTGTGATCATGGTATGGTATAAAGCCGTATAGAAAATGGTTTTACGGTCCTGATCGTCACTTTCAATCACGATTTTCTCCAACTGTTTTTCCCAAACACTTTGCGCAATATCTTTGACCTCTGCAAAGGTTTTATCGCCAATTTCTGTTTCTAAATTTCGTTTGGCGCCCGCTTCATCCACTGCGCTAATGCCAATTTTCACATACACAGGTTCGTTTTTTGGGTTGTCAAATTGGAACACTGCTTTTTTATTCGTTAATCGCTGCTTTGAAGCAATTAAATCGACCGATAACGGATGTGAGAATTTGATATAATAAAACAACTTCTGATTGCTCGCCCACGATTTCGAATGGCGATAGCCTGTGATTTCAGTCCTTGAAGTTTGTTTGATTTTTGATGCTAATAACTCATCGCGATGTTCTAAGTCCAACACGATGATTTGGTTTTTAGCTGTTGGAAATTGGTATTTATGAATCCCGCTGCGTTCAGAAACCGTCAATTCAACATTAATATCGGTGTCTTCCAAATGGACTTGGTAATATCCAGGTTCAGCCTTTTCATTATCATGTGAGAATTTTGAGCGGTAACCTTTTTTGCCGTTACTTCCATTATTGAATACCACTTCATTGGTAGGCATGAGTAAAATGTCACAATAATCACTTACGCCAGTACCGCTGAGGTGGGTATGGGTAAAACCGTAGATATATTCATCACTATAGTGATAGCCGGAAGCGCCGTCCCAGCCCTCAAGACGGGTATCAGGACTTAATTGCATCATTCCAAAAGGCATCGTCGCCCCAGGATAGGTGTGACCATGGCCACCTGTGCCAATAAAAGGATTGACTAGTGATATCAACGCTTTATCTTTTATGGCAGGGGTTGTTTTGGGACGATCAGAGCATCCTGTCAACAGAAGGAGTGCCGTTATTACTGAAAGAAATGACTTCATCAAAGATGGGATTGGTATTGTAGCCGAAATATACTAAATCTTAAGGGACGGTTAAATTTTATGGCAACATTTTAATAAGAGTTTAAATCATTTATCTTTGAGTAAAACTGCACTTATGATGCGATGGCTCCTATTTACGATTTTTTTTATCCTGATAACGATATATGGATTTCAAGCGGTACGGACAATTACTAAAAACATTTGGATCCATTACGCATTTATTGCACTTGCAGTTGTCATTGCAGGCAATTTGAT
>NZ_JBMDWE010000030.1:0-53503 GCF_053579655.1 Gelidibacter sp.
TTTTAAAACGTCTTCTATATAAACATCAGTATCAGTTTTCCAGCCTTTCAGGTGATGAAAGGTGTGGTTGCCGACTGCATGACCGTCTTTAAGAATATCCTTAAAAATTTGAGGATGTTTTTGAATGTTGTTGCCAATACAGAAAAACGTCGCTTTAGCGTGGTAGGATTTTAATAGGTCTAAGGTCCAGTGGGTGATCTCTGGCGTTGGACCGTCATCAAAAGTTAAGTAAATCACTTTTTGATCATCAGGCATATTCCAAACGTATTTTGGGAATATGCCTTTGATCAGTTGAGGTGTTTTTACAGGAATAAAGTTCACAAAAAGTTAGTCAAATTGAATGAGTTTATCAATGGAATCCTTTACCATATCACGTTCGTCACGCTGCGGTGCTTCACGTCGTGGTCCATCGCCCATAAAATGCTTGAACAATTGTAAGTAGTTGTTGAACTTTTCGGTTTCTTCCATCGCAAAATCCTTATCGTTATAAACCACAACAATATCTACTAAGCTTCTGTAGCGTTCAATGTCTGTTACAATTTCATCCAAATAACGCGTTTGTGTTTCTACAGGGAGTCCGCTATAATACGTTAGGTTCTCTTGGTATTTCTTGGTGACCTCTTTGTAGAGCTTTCTGGCTTTCTCTATACTGCCCAATTCGTAGTAGCCGCTAATATAAGGTTCCAACAACGTGTAGTAGCCAAAATAATCAACCGGCATTTTCTCCATGGCCAAATCGGCAATTTTCTCAGCCTTTTCGGGTTGGTCCTCATTGATCAACTGTTCCATTAAACGCGCCAAGTTTCCGCGGTAGGTAATCCCGTTTTTACGAGTTTCGACATCGTGATAAATGTGAGGATTACCACTATTGCCCCAGTCCCATGACATTACTTTGTTGTACATTAATTCACTATCCACACGGCCCATGTCAAAAGGATTTGCTTTGTCTACTGCAGTTCTGAGCGGCACCAATTTATAAACTAGGCCATCCAATTGCAGGTAATCTTTCATCCAGATATAATCATCATCTCCAAAGCTTCCTCCTGTAAAATAGATAGGACGCTCCCAATTGTTGTTGGCAATAATATCTAGCATCAGCAAGCGGTTTTTATATAAGGCGCTACCTTTGATTTGAATGACAATGTCGTCCACGATTTTATCGGCATCTTTTTCTTTGACGATCCCATGTTTTAAAACTGAAGCTTTATCGACCGGAATCCGTACGAATTTTGTAGGATAATAGTTTGAGTTCAACATATTGGAAGGATAACTGCTAATGTCTCTGCCTTCTTGTTGTAAAGCATATTTGAGTTTTGTTCGTGGATTATCACTACTGACAAAATCCATAAAATCCTTAATACTCAAAGTGTCTTTGGTAATTTCTTTTTCAACAATATAATCACGGGTACCGTAGCGGTATTGTGCATGCGTCAATTGCGACGGAATAGGGTCACTGTCATAGGCTTTACGTTTCATTTGGTCAATATACCAGTCTGTTTGGAAAAGACTTGTGTTGACGACTCTTACATCGCGTCGGATGCCTTCAATTTCTTGGGCATACCACAAAGGAAACGTGTCGTTGTCGCCAATAGTAAAAAGAATGGCATTGGGCGCACAGGATTCCAGGTATTTAATAGCCATGGCATGTGCTGTTTTTCTGCCCGAACGGTCATGATCGTCCCAGTTTTCCGCCGCCAATATTCCAGGGACTAAAACCAAACAGGCCAAAGTAACGGCATGCGGAAGGAATTTTGAAGCCGTGTATTTTCGAAGGGCATCAAAGATGGCATATACACCAAAACCGATCCAAATGGCAAACACGTAAAATGAACCGACTACGGAATAATCACGCTCTCGTGGTTCAAATGGACGCACGTTCGTGTAGAACTGAATTGCTAATCCGGTCATCAGGAAAAACACCAATAAGGTCCAGAACATTTTTTTATCCCTTGCAATCAAAAACAGGAAGCCAATCAATCCTAAAATAAGAGGCAGGAAGTAATAGGTGTTTCGTGCTTTGTTGTTTAAAACATCACTTGGCAAATTGTCTTGAGACATATTAAGATGCCAAGAGTCAATAGGGTTGATACCGCTGATCCAATTCCCATTTAAGTCGTCATATTTTCCTTGAATGTCATTTTGACGTCCGACAAAATTCCACATAAAATAACGCCAGTACATATAGCCAAATTGGTATTCAACCATATAACCAATGTTTTGGAGGAGCGACGGTTTTTCAATATCTAGGTATTGACCAAATTGTTTTAGAAATTTGTTATAATCACTATAATCCACTTGGCCTTCTCTTACGCTGGCTCTAAAACTAGCGACCATGTCCGTGACTTGCGGTTCCGATTGATATTCTCGCTTGACTTTGAAATCTAACAAACCAGTAAACATCATATAATTCTCCGCATTGTCACTGCTCCACATTCTCGGTAGAATGGCCGCTTGCTCTGAATTAAAGTTTTGTTTTGCGTTCTTATAGTCGTTGACAATCACGTATTTTCCTGCTTCAACATCCTTTTCATAGTTAGGTTTGTCATCCACATAAGGTTGGTTTTCGTCAAGACCTGTATATTGTTCTGTGAACAATGGACCATAAAACAAGTGCGTCTCAGGATATTGTTCCAGATTGTAATAAGCTAAAAGTTCGCGTGCGTCAGAAGGATCGTTTTCGTTGATCACAACATTGGCATTCGCTCTGATAGGAAGCATGAGCCAACAAGAAAATCCAATAAAAATGAACATTAAGCAAAGCACCAAAGTGTTTGCCATGTGTTTTTGATGATCGCGCGTGTATTTTAATCCGAAATAGAAAGCAGCGACCACGATGATAAAGGCGATGATCGTTCCAGAGTTAAATGGCATGCCAAGACTATTCACGAAGAATATCTCTGAAGCACTAAATATTTTTAGCGCATTTGGAAGTAACAATTTAAAAATAAACAATAAGATGGCGGCAGAGATGACGTTCGCCACGATAAAATTAGTAACGGTTACCGTTTTATAATTCTTAAAGAAGTAAATCAAGCCCATTGCAGGAATGGTCAATAGTCCCATAAAGTGGACGCCAAATGATAGTCCAATCACAAAGGCAATTAAAATTAACCAACGGTTACCGCGTGCGGTATCCATATCCTGTTCCCAGCGTAAAGCCAACCAAAACATGACCGCCATGATTAAGGTAGCCATTGCGTAAACCTCAGTTTCAACAGCGTTAAACCAAAAGGAATCTGTAAAGGTAAATGCTAAACTTCCTACAAGTCCGCTGCCAAGGATGGCTATTTTTTTAGAATCGGTAAATTCTTCTTCGGATTTAACGAGCTTTTTAAGGAGCAACGTAATGGTCCAAAACATGAATAAAATAGTGAAGGCACTTGCGGCGCCGCTCATCATGTTCAACATCGCGCCAATTTGCGTAGGTTCTAAGGCAAACATGGAGAAGAAGGCACCAAGCATTTGAAATAATGGTGCTCCTGGTGGATGTCCTACTTGAAGTTTGGCCGAGGTCAGTATGTATTCTCCTGCATCCCAGAAACTAACAGTGGGTTCAATCGTGAGTGCGTAAACGGTGAATGCAATTGCAAAGGCAAACCAACCTAAAATGGTATTCCATTTCTTGAAGTTGAAATGATTCATAGACTTATTGTTGAATTAGTGTGGCGAATTTAGCAATAATTATATAAGGCAGGGAAATTTTTAAGTAAACGTTAAGGATTTCAAAAAAGATTCGAATCTATTTAGCCCTCATTATCAGGTAAAAAGAGAAATAAAAAAGAAATAAATTTTTATTTCATGTTTTTCTTCGCAAAATGTTTGCAAAAATAGAAGTTTGTAGTAAATTTGCATCCTCAATTAGAGATTGGCCTATGGTGTAACTGGCAACACGTCTGGTTTTGGTCCAGAAGAGTCTAGGTTCGAGCCCTAGTAGGCCAACAAGAATTGAAATCCCGATTATGAAAATAGTCGGGATTTTTGTTTTAATAGTCTATGCCTGCTAGGGCGAGAATTTTATGCTGAGCGTAGCCGAAGTAAGCCCTAGTAGGCCAACAAGAATTGAAATCCCGATTATGAAAATAGTCGGGATTTTTGTTTTTGGATACTTCGTCTTAATTCTTGAATCTAAAAGCGAAGTGGTCTAGTAGTCTAATTCAAATCTTAAACGTAATCACAGGACGTTTGGCATGATTAACCACATCCTCTCCAATGCTGCCATTGAAAAAATGGGCAATCCCTTGTCGACCATGGGTGCTGATCCCAATTAAATCGGCGTCAATTTCTTTGGCGAAATTTAAAACGCCAATTTCGACGGTTTCATCATTATAGATATGGATGGAGTACTCCTTAAAGTCGTAATCTTTAATAAACTCATGGATGCGTTTGTTGGCTTCTGAGGTTGAAATAAAGTTATTGGCGGTGTTGACCATCAATAAAAACATCTTAGCGCCAAATGCTTTGGCAAATTCTATAGCTTGTCTGTAGGTATCCTTATTGTCTTTTTTGAAATCTGAAGCAAAGACAAAGCGGTCGATAGAAAATTCGGCATGGTTGCTTTTGATAACCAAAACAGGAATATCTGAAGTGCGCACCACTTTTTCTGCATTGGAGCCTACGAACATTTCCTTAAATCCGGTAGCGCCATAGGATCCCATGACAATGAGGTCAACGCCATGTTCATGACAAGTGTCAATAATGCCACTAAAGGATGGATAGTTTTTTACAATATCATGGACTTTAACGTCTTTAAGGTAGTCTTGGGCGAGCATGGTTTCGAATCGTTGTTGAGCCAATTTCATAAAAAACATGGCTTCGGGTAAAACGCTCGGGGTGTTCATGACCTCGAAATCTTGCATCGGGAGCTCTAACATGTGCAGTAAATAAATTTCAGAATCGAATTTTTTTGCTAATTGGACGGCTACTTTTAAGGCGTTTTCAGCTTGTTCTGAGAAGTCTGTGGGGACAAGTATTTTTTTCATAGAAGTGTAAATTGTTTGTTAAAGTTAAATCTAATAATAAAAATCGACTTTAGATGCTTTGGATAAATCAATAATTAAATTGTATATTTGCACCGCGGAATGATAAAAGAAAACATGAGGGGACAAGGGAGTCCCCTCTTTTTATACTAATAAAATGCTAAGCGAGACCACTGTTAAGACTTTGATAGCAAACGGACTGGAAGAAAGACCAGATCTTTTTTTAATCGATTTAACCTTACATCCTGACAATAAAATTAGTGTTGTTATTGACGGCGATAATGGCGTCACTGTTGAAGATTGCATGTTTATGAGTCGCGCCATTGAGAATAATTTGGATAGAGAAGTCGATGATTTTTCTATAGATGTGGCTTCTGCGGGAGCAACTTCACCATTAGTGAACAAGAGACAATACAAGAAAAATATTGGACGCACCTTACAGGTCAAAGCAAAACCTGATGTAAAAGTTGAAGGAGTTTTGATAGAAGTTGATGATGCTGAAGTGGCTTTGGAATGGGAAACAAAAGAGCCTAAGCCAGTTGGTAAAGGTAAAGTTGTGGTGAAAAAGCAGGCTAAAATCAAGTATGAAGATATTTTAGAAGCTAAAGTGATAATAAAATTTTAATTCGAGGTAGTTATGGAAAATATAGCGTTAATTGATTCTTTTTCAGAATTTAAAGACGATAAATTAATAGATCGTGTAACGTTAATGGCGATTTTAGAGGATGTCTTAAGAAATGCACTAAAGAAAAAGTACGGTGATGATGACAACTTTGATATCATTATAAATCCTGACAAAGGCGATTTAGAGATTTGGAGAAATAGAGTTGTGGTTGCTGATGGTGAAGTAGAAGAGCCAAATCAAGAAATTGAATTATCTGCGGCTCGTAAAATTGAACCTGATTTTGAAGTTGGTGAAGATGTTGCGGAAGCTGTAAAGCTTATCGATTTGGGAAGACGTTCAATTTTGGCATTGCGTCAAAATTTGATCTCAAAAATTCACGAGCACGACAATACCAATATTTACAAGCAATTTAAAGACTTGGTAGGCGAGATTTATACTGCCGAAGTACATCATATTCGTCACAGAGCCATCATTTTATTAGATGACGAGGGTAACGAAATCATTCTTCCTAAAGAAAAACAAATCCCTTCCGATTTCTTCCGTAAAGGTGAAAACGTAAAAGGAATTATCGAAAGTGTTGAACTTAAGGGTAATAAGCCAACCATCATCATGTCGAGAACAGCTGATGTGTTTTTAGAAAAATTATTCGAACAGGAAATTCCTGAGGTGTTTGACGGCTTGATTACCATTAAGAAAGTAGTACGAATGCCTGGTGAAAAAGCGAAAGTAGCGGTGGATTCATACGATGATAGAATTGATCCTGTGGGTGCTTGTGTTGGAATGAAAGGTTCTAGAATACATGGTATTGTAAGAGAATTGGGTAATGAAAACATTGACGTGATCAATTACACCAGTAACATCCAATTGTTCATCACGCGTGCATTGAGTCCAGCAAGAGTAACCTCTGTGAAACTTAATGAAGAAACCAAACGTGCTGAGGTGCTTCTTAAACCAGAAGAAGTAAGTAAGGCTATTGGTAGAGGTGGTCATAACATCCGATTAGCCGGGCAATTGACAGGCTATGAGATTGATGTGTTTAGAGAAGGTGCCGAAGAGGATGTGGAATTATCAGAATTCTCAGATGAAATCGAAGGCTGGGTTATTGCAGAGTTTAGCAAAGCGGGATTAGATACTGCGAAAAGTATCTTAGAACAAGATGTTCAAGATTTGGTTAAAAGAACCGATTTAGAAGAAGAAACCATTTTAGATGTTATCAGGATTCTTAAGGAAGAATTTGAAGAATAACACATATTTAAGTTATATTAGAAGCAATTTATGGCTGATACAATTAGATTAAATAAAGTATTAAGAGAACTCAATATTTCTATTGACCGTGCTGTCGATTTTCTGGAATCGAAGGGCGTGACTGTGGAAAAGAGTCCTAATACGAAAATATCAGATGATGTTCATGCGATTCTATCCAATGAATTTCAGACGGATGCCAGTAAAAAACAAGCCTCTCAAGAGGTTGGTGAGGCGAAGTTGAAAGAAAAGGAAGAATTACGCGAACAACGTGAGCGTGAGATTGAAGAAAAACTGAGGAAGGAAGAGGCTAGCAAACAAGTCATTAGAGCTAGAGGAGCATTAACCGGACCAAAACAAGTCGGCAAAATTGATTTGGATCCTAAAAAATCGGAAACTCCTAAAGTAGAGAAGCCAGTTGAAGAGCCAAAACAACCTGCGCCTGCTGAAGTAGTTGCCCCTGAAGTAAAAGAGACCCCTAAGCCAGAAGTTCCTGAAGTTAAAGTAGAAGTCAAAACTGAGGCTAAGGCTGAAGTTAAAACAGAGGCTAAGGAAGAAGTTAAGGAAGAGCCGAAAAAAGTCGAAAAAGCTACGAAGGAAACCAAGCCAGCTGAAATAATTGAAAAGGTTGAGAAGGTTGAGCAGATCGAAAAAGTTAAGAAAGCTGAAAAAGTTGAAAAAACAGATACGCTTGAAACTACTGGTGTTGATGACGAGCAAATCGTAACCCAATATCAAAAATTAACGGGTCCTAAAATTGCTGGAGAAAAGATAGATCTTTCGCAATTCAACAAGCCTAAGAAGAAAAAAGAGGAGAGAAAGCCAGCTACGGCTGCCGGTGCTGCTGCTGACGCCAACAAGAAAAAACGTCGTCGTATCAGCAAAGGACCTGCTGCTCCTGGTGCTCCTGGTGCTGCAAAACCACCTTTTGGTGCTAATAGAGGTACAAGTCCTAACTACAAAGGGAAACCTGGAGGCGTTAGAGCGAGTACTGTAAAAGAAGAGCCAAGCGAAGCAGACGTGCAAAAACAAGTTCGTGAAACTTTAGAAAAACTTCAAGGGAAGTCTAATAGAGGGAAAGGAGCCAAATATAGAAGAGACAAGAGAGATCAACACCGCCAACAGACTGAAAAGGATATTGAGCAGCAAGAAGCGGAAAGCAAAGTATTGAAAGTTACTGAGTTTGTTACGGCAAGCGAAGTAGCCACGATGATGGACGTTCCTGTAACGCAAATCATTTCAGCCTGTATGTCCTTAGGAATGATGGTAACGATGAACCAACGTTTGGATGCTGAGACTTTATCGGTCGTAGCGGATGAGTTTGGTTATGAAGTTGAATTCGTAAGTGCGGATCTTGAAGATAGTATTGAAGTTGTTGCAGATGAGCCAGAAGATTTAAAACCACGTGCGCCAATCGTTACGGTGATGGGTCACGTTGACCACGGTAAAACATCGCTTTTGGATTATATCCGTCAAGAGAATGTAATTGCTGGAGAGTCTGGAGGTATCACACAACATATTGGTGCCTATGCTGTACAGTTAGAAACTGGACAGAGAATGGCATTCTTGGATACACCAGGTCACGAGGCCTTTACGGCAATGCGTGCCCGTGGTGCGCAAATCACGGATTTAGTAATTATTGTTATTGCTGCAGATGACTCCATCATGCCGCAAACCAAAGAGGCTATTTCCCACGCTCAAGCGGCAGGAGTACCTATTATTTTTGCGATCAATAAAATAGATAAACCAAGTGCTAATCCTGAAAAAGTAAAAGAAGCTTTAGCACAAATGAACTTGTTGGTTGAAGATTGGGGTGGAAAAGTTCAATCCCAAGATATCTCAGCCAAAACCGGTCAAGGTGTTAAGGAATTATTAGAAAAAGTAAGTCTTGAAGCAGAATTGCTGGAACTTAAAGCAAACCCTAACAAGCGTGCTGAAGGAACTGTAGTGGAAGCTTTCTTGGATAAAGGTAGAGGTTATGTATCAACTATTTTGGTGCAAGCCGGAACCTTGAAAGTAGGCGATTATGTACTAGCTGGAAAAAACAGTGGTAAGGTAAGAGCCATGCATGATGAACGTGGAAAAGAGGTTAAGTCGGCAGGTCCATCAACGCCAGTATCTATATTAGGACTGGATGGCGCGCCACAGGCTGGAGACAAGTTTACTGTTTTTGCTGATGAGCGTGAGGCCAGACAAATTGCTGCTAAACGTACTCAATTACAGCGTGAGCAATCAGTTAGAACACAACGTCATATTACACTTGATGAAATTGGTCGTCGTATCGCCCTTGGAGATTTCCAAGAGTTGAACATCATCCTTAAAGGTGACGTGGATGGATCAGTGGAAGCCTTGACGGATTCGTTCCAAAAACTTTCTACTGAAGAAATTCAAGTGAACATCATCCATAAAGGTGTTGGTGCCATTACTGAAAGTGATGTCTTGTTGGCTACAGCGTCGGATGCGATTATTATCGGATTTAACGTTAGACCAATGGGTAACGCACGTCAAATTGCTGATAAGGAAGAAATCGATATCAGAATGTACTCGATCATCTATGACGCCATCAACGATCTTAAGGACGCGATGGAAGGCATGTTGTCTCCTGAACTTAAAGAGGAAATTACGGGTACTGCTGAAATTAGAGAGATCTTTAAAGTTTCTAAAATTGGAACGATTGCAGGTTGTATGGTAACTTCTGGTAAAATATTCAGAAACTCAAGCATCCGATTGATTAGAGAAGGTGTGGTAATTTATACAGGTGAATTAGCGTCGTTGAAACGATTTAAAGATGATGCCAGAGAAGTTTCTAAAGGTTATGACTGTGGTATGCAAATTAAGAATTATAACGATATTCAGGAAAATGACGTTATTGAAGCTTTCCACGAAGTTGAAGTGAAAAAGAAATTGAAATAATATTCATTTTATCTATAAAGAAAATGCGACCTAACCCGTCGCATTTTTTGTTTTTAAATGGTCAACTGTTTTCTGATTTGTTGTAAAATATTCAGAAACATAAGCATTTGATTGATTAGGGAAAGTGTGGTAGTTTATTCACGTAAATTAGCATCGTTGAAACGATTTAAAGGTGATGCCAGTGAAGTTCTTAAATTCTATAGCTTTGGGATGCAGATTGAGAATTATCGCGCTATTTAAGAAAATGACGGTATTGAAGCTTTCCACGAAGTTGAAGTAAAAAAGAAATAATATTCAATTTGTCTATAAAGAAAATGCGACCTAACCCGTCGCATTTTTTTGTTTTTAAATGGTCAACTGTTTTGTTGTTTTTGGTAAAATATTAATAAATTCAAGCATCGATTGATTAAAGAAGGTGTCGTTGGTTATACAGGAGAACGAACGTCGTTGAAACGATTTGAAGAGGATGGCAGAGAGGTTTCTAAAGGATATGACTTTGTGAAGCAGATTATGAATTATCGCGCTATTTAAGAAAATGACGTTATTGAAGCTTTCCACGAAATTGAAGTGAAAAATAAATTGAAATAATATTCAATTTATTTATAAATAAAATGCGACCTAACCCGTCGCATTTTTTTGTTATAAAGTGTTTATTTCTGAAATGTTTTGGTGTTTTAGGCTCGGAGAGTTTTTATTCTAATGAGCGGTAATTTTGTCTAAGATAGACCATAAAGCGGTGGTAAGATTTAGATTAAACCTCTGAATTCTTTTATTCCAAACTGCCATTGATGGAAGTCTTTGTTTTACATCTAGTCTTAATAATTGTTTTTATTTGTTGTTTCTTGGACTCAGGATAAAGGCGTGCGCGTAAGTTTTCTTTACTTCCATTAATGCTCGATCAGCCTCTAATCGCGTTCTAAAGTTACCTACCCAAATCTTATAATTTGGTTGCTCATATTCAAGGGAGCTGCTCCAGTTCGGGAATAAGGCTGTCGCTTTACTTCTGGTCGATTGGGCTTCACTACGTGCAGTAGTGCCTGAATTGGAAAAAATTTGAATGATAAAGGCATTTACTGTGCGTAAATCCTTTTTGTACTCCAATAACTGATCAATTTCCTTGTCTTGGTCAATTGAAACGACGCCTTGTTGTGCATGTAAGGTAAGTGAAGTCGAAAAAAACAGAACAGCTAAAAAAGATAATTTTATAAGGGGTTTTATCATGGAATATTAAATTAAAAGTGAATGATCTGATTTTATAATCCTAAATGATTTGTTTCCAATTCATTTAAGGTTGTGCAAAAATATTAAAAATATATTGTAATGTGCGCATAGGAAATTATTAAACTCTATAAGCCCTATTGTATTATTTAGAACGTTTATAAATTACCAATTAACAGTTCTGTAACATTTCTAAAATCGACTTTAAGTATTACTTTTGGCAGAGATTTTATAACTGTATTTTTTTCTTTTCAATGAAAAAAGCATACCAAAGTTTGGAAGCTAACTCAACTAATAATATGAAACAGGTGATTTACCGTAATTTGACTTCTAATATACTGAAATTAGGATTTTTTATTTTACTTACGTTTACAACATCGCTTCACGCTCAAGAAGGTGATCCTGCCAAAGGAAAAGCATTATATAATGCTAATTGTGCCGCATGTCATAAACTAGACGGACCAATGACGGGCCCTGCGCTTCGTAACATTGAAAAAGTTTTAGCAGAACAAGGTCTTGATAGAAAGTGGATAACAGCTTGGATCCATAATAGTGCGGGTTTGATCAAGTCTGGTGATGCTTACGCTAACAAGATCTACAACGAGTACAATCAAATGCCAATGACGCCGTTCCCGCAATTGTCGGATGACGATATCAGTGATATTTTGGCGTACACGGCTGAAGAAAAAGCTGCCCCGCCTGCTGCCGCCGTTGGTGTGACAGGTAATGGCGCTGCCCCAGCTGCTGGCGGAACTTCAAATGAATTAATTCTTGGTGCTTTAGCCGTTTTATTTGGCTTGTTGGCCATGGCATTGATTTTAGTGCGACGTACTCTAAATCGTTTTGCTGAAGCTAAAGGGGTTCAGGTCGATGAAGGAAAAGGTGTTTCTATCTGGAGAGCCTTTATTCAAAATCAATTCTTGGTTTTGGTTACAGCCGTTTTATTATTATTGGCCAGTGGGTATTTTGTTTATGGCTATTTCATGCAAATAGGTGTTGATCAAGGTTACGAACCTGTTCAACCTATCCACTATTCTCATAGAATACATGCTGGAGATAACGGTATTGATTGTAAATATTGTCACTCTTCTGCTCGTGTAAGTAAGACTTCTGGAATTCCATCATTAAACGTTTGTATGAACTGTCATAAATCAATTGGCGAAGTGTCAGAAGAAACTTTAGCTGAAGGAAGGCAGTACGGCGTTGATTACAATGCTGAAATCGAAAAATTATACGCTGCAACGGGCTGGAATCCTGCTGAGCAAAAATATACAGGAGAGCCGCAACCGGTCAAATGGATCCGTATCCATAATCTTCCTGACTTCGCATATTTTAACCACTCACAACACGTTACCGTTGGAGGTATTGAATGCCAAACATGCCATGGTCCTGTTGAGACTATGGAAATTGTATCGCAACACGCACCGTTGACGATGGGATGGTGTATCAATTGCCATAGAGAAACGGATGTGAAAGTGGAAAACAACGAATATTACACTAAAATTCACGAACAGTTATCCAAAAAGTATGGCGTTGAGAAACTTACCGTTGCACAAATGGGAGGTTTAGAGTGTGGTAAATGTCATTACTAAAAAAAATCTTTTTAGTGATTTCCGTGCCTGCCTTTTGGTAGATAAGGAAAGGGAAGTCCTATTTCAATAGGGGTTTAAAACAATAAATTTTAAGATACAGTTATAGTTTTTAATAAAAACGAATAACGATCAACTAATAACTATTAAAGAATATGTCATCAAACAAGAAATACTGGAAAAGTGTTGAGGAGCTGAATACAGACAGCTCTATTGTTAAGGCGCTTACACAAAATGAATTTGTTGAAGAAATTCCGACGGATGAATTTTTGGGTAACAAATCCAGTTTGGAATCGTCTTCAACAACACGTCGTGATTTCTTAAAATATGTTGGCTTCAGTACAGCAGCGGCATCTTTAGCAGCTTGTGAAGGACCGGTTATTAAATCGATTCCTTACGTTGTACAGCCAGAGGAAATCATACCTGGCGTGGCTAATTATTATGCTACAACAATTGCTGATGGTTTTGATTTCGCAAGTGTTTTAGTAAAAACTCGCGAAGGACGTCCAATTAAAATCGACAACAATAATTTGGCCGCTTCTCAAGGTGGTGTCAATGCCCGAGTGCATGCTTCCATTTTAGGGTTATACGATAATTTGAGAGTCAAAGGCCCTCAAAGAGGAGGTCAAGATATTTCATGGGAAACCTTTGATTCTGAAACCAATCAGAAATTAACTGAAGTGATGAATGGTGGAAAAGACATTGTGTTATTGACACAAACTTTTGCCAGTCCATCAACGAGCAAGTTAATTGCTGTGTTTAAAGAAAAATATGGCAACGTACGCCACGTGGTTTACGATGCTGTTTCTGAGTCTTCGGCATTAGATGCTTATCAAGCTAAATACGGAGAACGCGCCATGGCAAATTATGATTTTGCTAAAGCAGCAGTGATCGTATCTGTGGGTGCTGATTTTCTTGGAGATTGGCAAGGTGGTGGTTATGAGTCAGGTTATGCTGTAGGTCGAATTCCTACCAATGGCAAAATGTCAAGACATATCCAGATTGAATCGGTTATGTCATTATCAGGTGCCAATGCCGATAAGCGTATTCCTGCAACCCCTTCACAACAAAAACAGGCTTTAGCTAAATTATATAGTTATGTGACTGGTCAAGCTGTTACAACAGATTTACCTGCACATATCGATGAAGCCATTCAAAAAGTAGCTTCAGAGTTAAAGAAAGCTGGAAGTAATGGGGTTTTGATAACAGGTATCAATGATGTTAATGCCCAAACAGTGGCATTGGAAATTAATGCTGCATTAGGAAGTAAAGCGTTTGATGCTGCAACTCCAATTAAAATAAGACAAGGTAGTGATAAAGAAGTGATGGCTTTAATATCAGATATGAATGCTGGTAAAGTTGGCGCAGTCATCATGAACGGTGTAAATCCGTTGTACACCTTACCAAATGCAAACGACTTTGCAGAAGGATTAAAAAAGACCGAAGTATCTATCGCTTTTTCATTAAAAGTGGATGAGACTGCTTCGCAAGTTGAATATATTGCCGCTGTACCTCACTATTTGGAGTCTTGGGGAGATGTGGAACTTAAAAAAGGACATTTTGGTTTAATTCAACCAACAATCCGTCCATTATTTGACACGCGTCAATTTCAAGATGCCTTGTTGAAATGGACAGGCAGTGATGTTTCTTATTACGATTTTATCAAGGAGAACTGGTCGACAGGTGTTCTAGGAACCGCTTCATTTAATCAAGCATTACATGATGGTGTTTTTGTAACTACTGGTTTTACAAGTGTTTTGGGTTCAGGTCCTTCTTCAAAATCGACGAGTCCTACAGAATTAAAAGATAAAAAAGATAGAACTTTTGTTGGTGGCATTATCCATGATGTTGCTGTTGGAGTTGGGGTTAAGAATGAAGATCAAGATGAATTTGTCACGACTTCTACTACGACCTCTTCAAGCTCAGCTTCAAATGTTGCTGCGGTAGCTTCCGTTTCAGGCGGTGCGGCTGCAAGAGCCTTAGCTTCTGCTGGGTTAGCTAAAGGCATGGAGTTACAACTCTATACTAAAATTGGAATGGGAGATGGTCAACAGGCCAATAACCCATGGTTGCAAGAGTTTCCAGATCCAATTACCAGAGCGACATGGGACAACTATGTGACGGTTTCTAGTGCTGATGCCAAAAATTTAAACATAAAGAATTGGCACGTGGCCAACGGTGGATTAAATGGTAGTTTGGTGGAATTGACTGTAAATGGTCAAACCTTAACTCTTCCTGCAATTATCCAACCAGGTCAAGCTATCGGTTCAATAGGCCTGGCGCTGGGCTTCGGTCGTTCGAAAGGACTTAAAGAAGAAATGCAAACAGGTAAGAATGCTTACCAATTCTATAAAGATTTCAATCGTAGCCAAACAGACGTTTCAATTAAAGTAGTAGCAGGTGAACATGAATTTGCTTGTGTTCAGTTGCATAACACATTAATGGGACGTGGGGATATCATTAAGGAAACTACGCTTGAAATTTTCAATACAAAAGATAAAAAGCATTGGAATAACCTTCCACAAGTCTCTTTAAACCATGTCGAAACACCTTCTACGGAAGTGAATTTATGGGATGATTTTGACAGATCAATCGGGCATCATTTTAATCTATCAATTGATTTGAATGCGTGTACAGGATGTGGTGCTTGTGTGATTGCATGTCATGCTGAAAACAACGTACCAGTAGTTGGTAAATCTGAAATGAGACGTAGTAGAGATATGCACTGGTTGCGTATTGATAGATACTACTCCTCTGAAGATACCTTTATTGGTGATATCGAAAGAAAAGAAGCAGCCAATGGGTTGTTAGGTGATTCAGGTATCAAAAATACTTTGCACGAAATGGAGGTTGCTGCTGAGAATCCTCAGGTAGCCTTCATGCCGATGATGTGTCAGCATTGTAATCATGCGCCTTGTGAAACTGTTTGTCCTGTTGCGGCAACTTCACATGGTCGTCAAGGGCAAAATCATATGGCTTATAACCGTTGTGTAGGTACACGTTACTGTGCCAACAACTGTCCTTATAAAGTGCGTCGTTTCAACTGGTTCCGTTACAACAAAAATGATGAATTTGATTACATCATGAATGATGATTTAGGCCGTATGGTTCTGAATCCAGATGTTGTAGTACGTTCAAGAGGTGTTATGGAGAAATGTTCGTTGTGTATTCAAATGACACAAAAAACGATTCTTGATGCTAAGCGAGACGGTCGTGAAATCAAAGACGGTGAATTCCAAACGGCATGTTCTGCAGCTTGTGGTACAGGAGCAATGGTGTTTGGAGACATCAACGATAAAGAAAGTAAAGTTGCGAAACTTAAAGAAGATAAACGTATGTATCACGCATTAGAGTATATTGGAACACAACCAAATGTCCAGTATCACACGATCGTGAGAAATACAACCGAAGCATAATTATTAATTAAGATATAATTCTAAAAGCATTATGGCGTCTCATTACGAAGCACCTATTAGAAGACCTTTAGTACTAGGTGAAAAATCATACCACGACGTTTCCGTGGATATCGCTAAACCTGTCGAAGGAAAAGCCAATAAATCTTGGTGGATAGTATTTTCCATCTCATTAGCAGCCTTTCTTTGGGGGGTTGGATGTATCATATATACCATTTCAACAGGGATCGGTGTTTGGGGCCTTAATAAAACCATTGGTTGGGCCTGGGACATTACTAACTTCGTTTGGTGGGTAGGTATTGGTCACGCAGGTACACTGATTTCGGCAGTATTATTATTGTTCCGTCAAAAGTGGCGTATGGCCATTAACCGTTCTGCGGAAGCGATGACTATTTTTGCGGTCGTTCAAGCAGGATTGTTCCCTTTGATTCACATGGGTCGTCCATGGTTAGGCTATTGGGTATTACCAATTCCAAACCAATTTGGATCCTTATGGGTCAACTTTAACTCACCATTACTTTGGGACGTATTTGCGATTTCAACCTATTTATCAGTATCCTTGGTGTTCTGGTGGACAGGTTTACTTCCTGACTTTGCGATGATTCGTGATAGAGCAGTAAAACCTTTCCAAAAGAAAATTTACTCACTATTGAGTTTTGGATGGTCTGGTAGAGCGAAAGACTGGCAACGTTTTGAAGAAGTATCTTTGGTTCTTGCAGGTTTGGCAACACCACTTGTACTTTCAGTACATACCATTGTATCTTTTGACTTCGCGACGTCGATAGTTCCAGGATGGCATACCACGATTTTCCCACCATACTTTGTTGCTGGTGCTGTTTTTTCCGGTTTTGCGATGGTAAACACGCTGTTGATCATTATGAGAAAAGTGGTAAGTCTTGAAGACTATATTACGGTTCAGCATATTGAATTGATGAACATCGTTATTATGATTACGGGTTCTATCGTGGGTGTAGCTTATATCACTGAGTTATTTATTGCATGGTATTCGGGAGTGGAGTATGAACAATACGCCTTCTTGAACAGAGCAACGGGACCTTACTGGTGGGCTTATCTCTTAATGATGACTTGTAACGTGTTCTCGCCACAATTTATGTGGTTCAAAAAATTACGTACAAGTATTATGTTCTCGTTCTTTATTTCCATTGTGGTAAACGTTGGGATGTGGTTTGAACGTTTCGTTATTATCGCGACGTCGTTACATAGAGATTACTTACCATCATCATGGACGATGTTTCAACCAACATTTGTGGACATCGGAATTTTCATCGGTACCATTGGATTCTTCTTCGTATTGTTCTTATTATATGCACGTACATTCCCAGTGATTGCACAAGCAGAGATCAAAACGATTATGAAATCTTCTGGAGAACGTTACAAACGCATTAGAGAATCTGGTGGTAGCTTAGTAGGTACAGGTACAGATCCACGCACACACAAAGTGATTGCTCATGAAGGATTTCCAGTAGTTGAAGAGCAGTCAACGGCAAAGGCACATGACCCAGAATCAATTTCCAAATTGATGGATAGTGTTGGAATTTTTGATCCTTTGACACAAACTAAAGATGACTTACAGCAAATTAACGGCATCGGTCCGAAAATGGAAGAAGTACTGAATGGTATTGGTATCTTTTCTTTCTTGCAAGTAAGCCATATGACGAATAGAGAGTATGACTTGTTAGACGAAATTACAGCATCATTCCCTGGAAGGGCTGAGCGTGACGATTGGGCTGGACAAGCTAAAACATTAATTAACAATAAATAATAGCATGGAAGATTCTTCAAAAGTTATTCACGCTTTTTATACTGATGATGATGTCTTGATGGCTGCCGTTAAAAAGGTACGCGCAGAACGATATCACATTGAGGAGATATACACGCCTTTTCCAGTTCACGGATTGGATAAAGCGATGGGACTGGCACCAACAAGACTTGCAATCACGTCTTTTTTGTATGGCCTTACAGGATTAGTAGTTTCTATTGTCATGATGAACTATATCATGATTGAAGATTGGCCTCAAAACATTGGTGGTAAACCAAGTTTTAGTTATATCGAAAACATGCCGGCATTTGTGCCAATTATGTTTGAGTTGACCGTGTTTTTTGCGGCGCATTTAATGGTAATTACGTTTTACTTGCGTAGTAAAATGTGGCCATTCAAAAAAGCAGAGAATCCAGATGTAAGAACAACTGACGATCATTTCTTAATGGAGATTAGCGCCGGCGCTAATGTTGATGAACAGTTTGATATATTGAGAAATACGGGAGCGGTAGAAATTACCTTAATTGATAAAGCACACTAGTACACATGAAAAGCTTATTTAAATTAGTAGTATTGATGGTTGTTTTGATCTCTTTTGCATCTTGCCAAAAGAAAACCAGACCTAATTATCAATTTTTTCCAGACATGTATGAGCCAATAGGGTATGAAGCTTATGGAGAAGCTGATTTTTTACCTAATGGCATGGAAGCTAAATTACCTGCTAAGGGTTCAGTAGCACGAGGACACAAGCCTTTTGATATTGATGGTTCTCTTGAAGGCTATGACTTAGCAAAAGCAACTTTAGTGAGTCCGTTGGATTCAACTCAAATTGATTCACCAAGAGGAGGTCAACTGTATGATATTTATTGTGGGATTTGCCATGGTAAAAAAGGAGATGGCCAAGGAACTTTAGTAAAACGTGAAAAGATATTAGGAGTACCTGCCTTTGATGATCAAGGAAGGGCTCTAACTCAAGGTAGTGTTTATCATACCATTCATTATGGTAAAAACGTCATGGGATCTTATGCTAACCAATTAAACGAAGAAGAGCGTTGGCAAGTTGTGGATTACGTGATGCACTTGAAATCAGAATTAGGAGGAAGTCAGACTGTTAAAGATTAAATAAAGATATGTACACAATTTCAAATAGATTAAAGACATTTTCCATCATCCTTATTGTTCTGGGTGTTTTAGGAGTGGCTTATGGTTTTATGACATCTCATAAATCTTTAGACGAAATAAAAACGATGTTGGCCGAAGAGCACGCTCATGATGCAGCGGCAGATGCTCATGCAATAGCGGGTGATGCGCATGCAGCGGCTCATGATCAATTAATAGCAGGCGGGAACTATAATCCTGATGCTGTCGTGGCTATTGAATTAGAACAGGTATCTCCAGATGCGCATGCAGAACATGTGCAAGCACAATTGGCAAAAAGGCCTTGGTCTGCATTATATGTAGCTGCCTTTTTCTTTATGATGATCGCTCTTGGAGCGTTAGTTTTTTATGCGATCCATATTGCCGCACAGGCCGGTTGGTCCCCATTATTAATGCGTGTGATGGAAGGAATCTCGGCTTATTTATTGCCGGGTGCCATTATTGTTGTCGCCATTGCTGTAGGCTCACATTATATCGGAACTAATAATGAAATATTCATTTGGATGAACGACGATGTAGTTGCTGGCGATAAAATTATCCAAAACAAATCAGGGTATTTGAATATTACTGCCTTTTTGATCAGAGCAGCCATCTTTATTGCAGGTTGGTGTACCTATAGACATTTTGCACGTAAATTCTCTCTTGCTCAAGATACGGCTGAACCTGGCGATAACAAATACTTTGTAAAGTCTTTTAGAATTGCCGCTGGATTCTTGGTGTTTTATATCTATTCAGAATCTGTAATGTCATGGGACTGGATCATGAGTGTTGATCCACATTGGTTCAGTACGTTGTTTGGATGGTATATTTTGGCAGGTATGATTGTTAGTGCGGTTACTGTAATCGCCATGGTAGCCATCTATCTGAAATCAAAAGGACTTTTACCGATGGTCAATGATAGTCATATTCATGATTTGGCGAAGTATATGTTCGGATTCAGTATTTTCTGGGCTTACCTATGGTTCTCTCAATTCATGCTTATTTGGTATGCTAATATTCCAGAGGAAGTAACTTACTTTGTAACGCGAATAGAAGATTATAAATTACCATTCTTTGGAATGTTGGTACTTAACTTTGTGTTTCCATTCTTGATTTTGATGAATAGCGATTACAAGCGTGTGCCTTGGTTTGTAATGATGGCTGGAGTCCTTGTGTTAGTTGGGCATTATGTTGACGTTTTTGTTATGATTATGCCAGGAACTGTAGGGGATAGATGGTTTATTGGAATTCCTGAAATTGCATCTGTTTTGTTCTTTTTAGGCTTATTCTTGTTAGTTGTGTTTACGTCTTTGACCAAAGCACCATTAACTCCAAAGCACAATCCATTTATCAAAGAGAGCGAAAATTTCCATTATTAATAATAACATATAAAGAAGATAAACGACAATGACTGCTTTATTTACAATTATCATAGTACTTTTTGTAGCTGTAGCTATTTGGCAACTGGTCAAAATATTTGATCTGGCACAATTGAGTACTGACACTTCAAATGGTGGAATAGCAACAGATTACGATAACAAGATTAATGGTCAATTAATGCTATGGTTTTTGGCGTTCATTTATATCATTACAATTATCTGTTTTGTGTATTGGGGAGACTTACCATTAATGTCAAATGCTGCGTCAGAACATGGTGCTGAAGTTGATAATTTGATGGCAATCTCCATGATTCTTATTTTTACAGTGCAAATCATTACGCAATTCTTATTGCATTGGTTCGCATTTAAGTATCGCGGCGAAAAAGGGAAAAAAGCCTTATACTATGCTGATAACAATACGTTAGAAGCCATTTGGACGATCATCCCTGTGATTACCTTGTCTGGATTAATTATCTACGGATTATTCACATGGACATCAATTATGAATATTGATGAAGATGCTGACCCTATGGTGGTGGAATTATACGCGCAACAGTTCAATTGGACCGCACGTTACGCAGGACCTGATAATGTTTTAGGTTTAGCGAATGTGAGGTTGATTGATATCGATAGAGCCAACGTTTTAGGAATCGATGAAGCCGATCCAAACGCCAATGACGATATTATCGTAAAGGAATTGCACTTGCCAGTAGGTCAACCTGTAGTTTTCGAAATTCGTTCGCAAGATGTATTACACTCGGCCTATATGCCGCATTTTAGAGCACAAATGAACTGTGTCCCTGGAATGATTACCAAATTCGCTTTTACCCCAACGGTAACGACCAAGGAAATGCGCGAAAACCCAGACATGATTGACAAGGTTCGTAATATTAATAGTATTCGTGCTGAGAAAAGTAAAGATTTAATGGCTAAGGGTGAAGAAGCTCTGGAGCCGTATGATTTTAATTATCTTCTCCTATGTAATAAAATTTGCGGTAAATCTCATTACAACATGCAAATGAATATTATTGTAGAAACTCAGGAAGAGTTTGATGCTTGGATTAAAGAGCAAAAAACCTTCAAACAATCATTGAAATAGTAATAAAAATCGTTTTAAAAAAGTATTTATAGATTATGTCAACACACGCAGTAGATATTCACTCACATGACGACGGTCACGGACATCATCACAAAGAAACCTTTATAACCAAGTATATTTTTAGTCAAGATCATAAAATGATCGCTAAGCAATATTTGATTACAGGAACGCTGATGGGAATTGTTGGTGTCATGATGTCACTAATGTTCCGTATTCAAATCGCATGGCCAGAAGAGCCAAATATTCTTTTTGAAGCGTTATTGGGTAAATGGGCACCAGGTGGTGTCATGGATGCTGATATTTATTTAGCTTTGGTTACCATTCATGGAACCATCATGGTTTTCTTCGTGTTAACTGCTGGTTTGAGTGGAACCTTTAGTAACCTTTTGATTCCTTATCAAATTGGGGCGCGAGATATGGCCTCAGGATTCATCAATATGTTATCTTATTGGATATTCTTTGTGTCGTGTATCATCATGATGGCATCACTGTTTCTTGAAGCTGGTCCGGCCGCAGCAGGATGGACGATCTATCCTCCATTGAGTGCCTTGCCAATGGCACAACCAGGATCAGGATGGGGAATGACCCTTTGGTTGATATCCATGGCCTTGTTTATTGCACAGTCATTATTAGGATCCTTAAACTATATTGTTACGGTTATAAACATGCGTACCAAAGGGATGTCAATGACCAGATTACCATTAACTATTTGGGCATTCTTCGTAACGGCAATCATTGGCGTCGTAGCTTTCCCAGTATTATTGGCAGCCGCTTTATTATTGATCATGGATAGAAGTTTTGGTACGTCCTTCTTCTTATCTGATATTTTTATACAAGGTGAAGTATTACATTACCAAGGAGGTTCTCCTGTACTTTTTGAACACTTATTTTGGTTCTTAGGACACCCTGAAGTTTATATCGTGATCCTTCCTGCCATGGGATTGGTATCCGAAGTAATGGCAACAAATGCACGTAAACCTATTTTTGGGTATCGAGCGATGGTCGCATCTATTTTGGCGATTGCGTTTTTATCGACAATTGTTTGGGGGCATCACATGTTCGTTTCAGGTATGAATCCATTCCTAGGATCGGTATTTACCTTTACCACATTATTAATTGCTATACCTTCTGCAGTAAAAGCCTTTAACTGGATTACAACCATTTGGAAAGGAAATATACAAATGAATCCCGCGATGTTGTTCTCCATTGGTTTTGTATCTACATTCATTACTGGTGGCTTAACAGGGATTATTGTTGGAGATAGTGCTTTAGATATTAACGTTCACGATACCTATTTCGTTATTGCTCACTTCCACTTGGTAATGGGAATCTCAGCGATTTACGGGATGTTTGCCGGAATTTACCATTGGTATCCAAAAATGTTTGGTAGAATGATGAATAAGAACTTAGGGTATATTCACTTCTGGATTACTGCGATCGCTGCTTATGGTGTCTTCTTCCCAATGCACTTTATTGGAATGGCTGGCTTACCACGTCGTTATTATACCAACTCAGCATTCCCATTATTCGACGATTTAACAGATGTCAATATTGTGATTACGATATTTGCCTTGATTGGCGGAGCGATACAATTAGTGTATTTATATAATTTCTTCGTTAGTATGTTCTACGGTAAAAAAGCGACTCAAAATCCATGGAGAGCAAATACTTTGGAGTGGACAACCCCAGTAGAACATATTCATGGCAACTGGCCAGGTGAAATTCCTCACGTGTACCGTTGGTCTTATGACTACAGTAAACCAGGGCATGACGATGACTTCGTTCCACAAAACGTTCCATTAAAGGAAGGTGAGGAAGAGCATCAGCATTAAAATAATCCCTTTGAAGAAAGGGATCTCATAAAAACACAAAAAGACCTTTAGACTGATACAATCATTCTAAGGGTCTTTTTCATTATATTTGCTTTTGATTAATTGATAATAATTTATTGATTACTCTTAACTTTTTAAAACGAGCTTCCCACCTCCGTGGGAACTAAAGATGAACGATAACCTAAACCCATCCAACGAAAATTTTTCTCCGGAAGAATTTGATGTCGAGAAAAAACTGAGACCCCTATCTTTTGATGATTTTACAGGTCAGGAACAGGTTTTGGAGAATCTTAAGATTTTCGTAGAAGCTGCTAACCAAAGAAACGAAGCCTTGGATCACACCTTGTTTCACGGACCTCCAGGACTTGGTAAAACGACTTTAGCCCACATTTTAGCGAGCGAATTGGGCGTCGGCATCAAAGTGACCTCAGGGCCTGTTTTGGATAAACCAGGAGACCTCGCGGGTCTTTTGACCAATCTGGATGAACGTGATGTGTTGTTTATTGATGAAATTCACCGACTGAGCCCAATCGTGGAAGAATATCTGTATTCTGCCATGGAGGATTATAAAATCGATATCATGATCGAATCTGGCCCAAACGCCAGAACCGTGCAAATCAACTTAAATCCATTCACGTTAATTGGTGCAACCACCCGTTCGGGATTATTGACCGCGCCAATGCGTGCTCGTTTCGGAATTCAAAGTCGTTTACAGTATTACAATACCGAATTGTTGTCAACCATTACCCAACGTAGTGCCTCCATTTTAAATGTTCCTATTACTATGGAAGCTGCTATTGAAATCGCAGGACGAAGTAGAGGAACACCTCGTATTTCGAATGCGCTCTTGCGTCGCGTTCGTGATTTTGCTCAGATAAAAGGAAATGGAAGTATTGACATTGCTATTGCTAAATTCGCATTAAAAGCATTGAATGTCGATGCGCATGGTCTTGATGAAATGGACAACAAAATTTTGACCACCATCATCGATAAGTTTAAAGGTGGCCCAGTTGGTATTTCCACACTGGCCACTGCTGTTAGTGAAAGTGCAGAGACCATTGAAGAAGTGTATGAACCGTTTTTAATACAACAAGGTTTTATTATGCGAACGCCGCGTGGAAGGGAAGTAACCGAGTTAGCCTATAAACACCTCGGCAAAATAAAAGGTGCAACTCAAGGCGGATTGTTTTCATAAATTTCTGAGGAGTATTGGGCTTTGTGAATTTGTATTATGAGAAAATTCGGAGCTCAATATTTTTTGTGATCTTAACGTTTAAATATCACAAATTTTGATAAGTTAAGCACAAAACTCTAATTTTATAGTATATGTAGTTTTTGTGGTTTTTGACTACTCAAATCAGTGCAAATCTGCCAAATCAGCGTCATCAGCGTTCTATAACCAGCAATGAAATTTGTTTCTAAGTAAATGATCACCAAAAAAGAAATCCCTTCAGTTCCTTTAGTTCGTTTTCTAAAGCATTCTTTGGAGATTCTGAAAAATCCGCTGCCGTTCCATCACGAAAATTTTATAGCTAAGGGCGACACGTTTAAATTAAGGATCGGTTTTTCTAGCGAGATCGTTTTCTCTCGAGATGCCGCTTTCATCGAATATGTGCTTCAAAAGAACCCTAAGAATTATACCAAATCTAAAATTCAAACTGAAGATTTGGTCAAATATGTTGGGAAGGGCTTATTGACAGCTGAAGGGGATTTGTGGAAAAAACAACGCCAATTGATACAGCCTGCATTTCACAAAAAGCAATTGGCGAATCTTTTGGATAAAATACGTGAGGCGATTCTGTTGGAATATAAAGGTATTGAAGTCGGTAAAGCGATGGATGTGTTTCCTGTGTTTAATGACTTGGCTTTTCAGACCGTTGTAAAGTCTCTGTTCAGTAGTGCGGCAAGCGCTGAAGATATTAGCAGATTGCAATTTATCACGGAGGCAGCCCAGAAAATGTTGGTCAAAGAACTACGTCAACCTTATCTAGGCTGGTGGTTCAAAGCCAGTGGCATTATTGAAAAACATTTGGTGCTAACCCGGGAAGCTCGACAAATTCTTAAAAATATTGTCAATACAAGACGCGAATCCAAAGAAAGACATGACGATTTGTTGGACATGCTTTTGGAAGCACGCTATGACGATGGCATTGCAATGGATGAAGAACAGCTTATTGACGAAATCTTTATTCTCTTTACGGCGGGTCATGAAACCACCTCCAATGCATTGACTTTTATTTTTCAGCTGTTAGCGCAACATCCGGAATGGCAAGACGAAATTTATAAGGAAATTAAACGAAACGATAATCCTGAGGATTTGATGCTCGTGGTCACGACTTCAAAAGTTTGCCAGCAGGTCATTGAGGAAGGAATGCGTTTGTATCCACCAGTATATTTTATGGATCGCGTGAATGTAGAAGAGGATGAATTTAACAATTTTATTTTTAAGAAAGATTCAAAATTGTTGTTTTCCATCTATGAAATCCACCGTCATCCTGAACTTTGGCAACGACCGAATGAGTTTTTACCAGAACGTTTTGAAGATGGTGGCCGTAAATTTTCATCACAATATTTTCCTTTTGGTGCAGGCCCAAGGAAATGTATCGGTAATAATTTTGCTATGTTTGAAATGATTATTGCCGTGACCGAATTGGTTAAAACCTATAAGATATTTCAAGAATTTGAAACTATAGAGATGACTCCTTTGATTACTTTGAAGCCTAAGAATGCTTTTTTAAGATTTGAAGAACGAATTAAGTGATAGAAAACAGATCCAAATACAGCCAACTCATAAAAGCTGAAGCCAAACGCCTCGGCTTTATCTCCTGTGGAATTAGCAAAGCACAATTTTTAGAAGAAGAAGCACCCCGACTTGAAAAATGGTTAAAGAACAACATGAATGGCGATATGCAATACATGGAAAACCATTTTGACAAACGTTTAGATCCAACCAAACTTGTTGAAGATTCTAAAAGTGTCATTTCATTATTACTGAATTATTATCCAAAGGAAACTCAAATTCAAGATACCTATAAGATTTCTAAGTATGCTTACGGCACCGATTATCATTTTGTGATCAAAGACAAGCTTAAAGAGCTATTAAACTTTATCCAAGAGGAAATCGGCGAGGTCAGTGGGCGTGCTTTTGTAGATTCAGCACCGGTTTTGGACAAGGCTTGGGCCGCCAAATCCGGATTGGGATGGGTAGGAAAACATACCTTGTTGTTAAGCCAACAAAGAGGTTCGTTTCATTTTGTTGCGGAGTTGATAATTGATTTGGACTTGGAATATGATCATGCAACCACCGATCATTGCGGCACCTGTACCAAATGCATCGATGCCTGTCCAACGCAAGCCATTACTGAACCATATGTGGTAGATGGCAGCAAGTGTATTTCCTATTTTACCATCGAACTAAAAGATAAAATCCCCACCGACTTCAAAGGGAAATTTGAGGATTGGATGTTTGGCTGTGATATCTGTCAGGATGTATGTCCTTGGAACCGCTTTTCAAAAGCACATAGTGAACCCTTATTCAATCCACATCCTGAATTATTATCTATGACCAAAAAGGATTGGGAAGAGATTACTGAAGATGTGTTTCAAAAACTCTTTAAGAAATCAGCGGTTAAACGCACAAAGTTCGAGGGCTTAAAACGAAATATCGAATTCCTGAGGAGCCAGGAGTCTTAAAGAGAATTTTTCTTTTATAAGAGCAATCTATTTAATACCTACATGACGATTCCAGAGCTATTCAAAAAATAAAGTACGATAGCCAATACTTAAAACCGATTGCCACCTAATCCCTAATTCCTCATGCCCAATGCCTAATTATACCAAACCGGTTTAGGTTTACCCAGTTCAAAATTTGGAAAGCCAAAATCCTTAGTTTCAAAAGCATTGGTTTTAAAAACATTATCGCCATGACCTGGGATTTTGGGATAGAATGAAAACGACAGTTGAAAGGAACTAAAGGTCAAATAATCATTCCTAATAATAACGCCGATGCCGATAGATGAATATAGTTTGTTGTTTAGTAACGAAGAACCTTCCTCGCCCAGCATGGCTGCGCTTAAATTCACATACGGATTTATTCGAAAGCCCATTACATCCCATGGAGAATAAAACTGTGTCTGTAACGCCAATACATATTTTTTTGTACCCATCAATTCACTATCAAACCCTGGAATACCTGCGCCATTTTTAAGATCATAGTAATTGTCGTAAACCCCTTTAAATCGGTTGTTTTGATCAATGGTAATGCGATCGCCAGGAGATGCCAATCGTTTGGTGCCAATCAGTATTTGTGGTTTTACAAATTGACGCATTTTCCAATGGCCGCTTAATGAAATGAGTCTTGTAAAGTAATTCGCTTGTAAGGATATGGTGGTTTGTTCTAAATGACTCTGGTCCACGAAAGTTCCAATTTCAAAATTGGTACTCAAATAACCCCAATTAAAATAATTACCGTGAGATGCCTTCACGCCAACATACATGCGGTTGTGTTGATTTTTTCTTTGATAACCACCGGTCACGGCGTAAATAGTCCCAACGGGAACATCTTCAATAGTCCCATCCCTAAAAACATAGTCGTCCTTGACGAACTGTCGTGATGCAATGCCAATACTTCCTAAATAAAACGATTCGTTTGCAAAATAACCAATACTGTCATAAGCGCGAGTAGGGCGTTCACTATAGCCTACGTGCAAATATCGTGCACTGGTAATAAGGCTGGTGGAGCGTTCTTTTTCTGAATTACCATCAAAAATTTTAAAGGCATGGCCACCCCAAAAGTCTTGGGTTAAATATTTGAAGTTTTGTAAACTGGATTCAGATAGTGCATTCTGCAAAGAATCTTTTCTAAATTGTTCATCCAGATAAATGCCGCCAGCCCATCGGGTTAATGGCGAATAGAAATGCCGTTCAATATTAAGGACTTTATTGTAATAGCCATCCAAGTCATTTTTATAGGCGACGGTGGTTTTGATAAAGGTGTTTCTAATATTTGGAACTGTGTATTTCATGTCATAGCCGTAGCCATAATTCTTGTCCTTTAAACTTTTGATCACGCTGTTATTGAATTCATGTCCAAAACCGAGAAAATTCGAATTCTTCAAGGTTAATTTTGTTTTTGAAGTGGAAATACTTCCGTTTGGGATTATGGTCCAAGTGTCCAAAACCTCAATATGTAAGTCCACTGAGTCTTTAGAGGTATCGGCGTCTTTAGCGGTAACCTGAACGCGTCGTATAAAATTCTGTGAGCGTATTAAACGTTCCGTCTCATTTAATAAAAACGTATCTAAAGGTGTGTTTTCTTTAATGAGTAAAATATTTTTTATGGCAAAATTTTTCGTTTTGATATGTATAAAGTTGCCTGTTTTTTCAACCCAACTGTTAGCTGTTTGCGTGCTATCGGTGAATGAAAATCCAAAAGGATCATGACTTTGTATCGTGATGTGTCTGATGATTTTACCTTCAAATGGCGTAAGATTTTGCTTCCGAATGTTTTTTGAGTCGTTTGTGGGTTTTTTAGCAGTCGATCTGAAAACGAGCTTATAGATTGTTTTAGTGAATTTTCTTTTTTTGGAATACTCTTCAATTTTCTTATAAATTTCAGTCGAATCCTTGTCCGTTTTGGTTACCTGCGCAACAAGCAAACCTTGACAAAATAAAAAGAGAAGGATTAAAAAGAAGGTTTTTAAAGACATTAGTATAGCGAGGTTCTAAAAAGAATGACAGACAAATATAATTCAATTGGTTAGCTTAAATCCATAAATTAATAGTGTAATGCAGTTTGAATCTTGACATTTATTTTCCAAAGCAATAGTTGGACTTTTCATGAGATGTATTCCTAATTGAGGATTCCATTTTTTAGTGTTGGATTTATCGATTTGATATTAAGAATTGAGGGGAAATAGGACGACACAGAATTGACTTATTGTCCTAAAATATTGCCGCCACGTTAATTTGTTTTAAAACCAACTTATCTCAGTTTTCTTTACTTATAAAACGCTTATATTTGTTCCTTAGCAAAATTTTAAATTATTATGAGCAAGCAGAGCAAACGTAGAGAGGCATTAGTATATCACGCAAAACCTACCCCTGGAAAAATTCAGGTGGTTCCTACTAAAAAATACGCGACACAACGCGATTTGTCATTGGCCTATTCCCCAGGCGTGGCAGAACCGTGTTTAGAAATTGCCAAAGATGTCAATAATGTTTATAAATATACAGCCAAAGGTAATTTGGTAGCCGTAATTACAAATGGTACTGCAGTTTTAGGATTAGGTAATATTGGTCCTGAAGCGTCAAAACCTGTAATGGAAGGAAAAGGTTTACTTTTTAAGATTTTTGCAGATATAGATGTTTTTGATATTGAAATCGGGACTGAAAATGTAGAGGAATTCATTCAAACCGTCAAAATGATTTCGCCAACTTTTGGGGGAATTAATCTTGAGGATATCAAAGCACCAGAAGCTTTCGAAATTGAACGACGCTTAAAGGAAGAATTGGACATACCGGTCATGCACGATGACCAACATGGAACCGCGATCATATCTGCGGCAGCGTTATTGAATGCCTTGGAGATTGCGGGTAAAAAAATTGAGGACACTCAAATTGTGATCAGTGGCGCAGGCGCTGCGGCCATTTCATGTACACGTTTGTACCAAGCTTTTGGTGCCAAACGTGAGAACATCGTGATGTGCGATAGTAAAGGTGTGATCAGACAGAGCAGAGAAAATTTGTCGGCCGAAAAAGCTGAATTTGCTACCCATCGTGAAATCGATTCGTTAGAAGATGCCATGGCAAACGCCGATGTTTTTATTGGTTTATCCACTTCAAATATTGTTTCTCCTGAAATGTTATTGTCTATGGCCGACAATCCTATTGTTTTTGCCTTAGCCAATCCAGATCCTGAAATTGACTACCAATTAGCCATCGATACCCGTAAAGACGTGATTATGGCTACCGGACGATCGGACCATCCTAACCAGGTAAATAACGTGCTAGGATTCCCTTATATTTTTAGGGGCGCTTTAGATGTTAGGGCAACTAAAATCAACGAAGCCATGAAGATGGCCGCTGTTAAAGCCCTTGCCGATTTGGCGAAACAACATGTTCCAGAACAAGTAAATATTGCTTATGGCGAAACCAGATTAACTTTTGGAAAAGAGTATATCATTCCAAAACCTTTTGATCCACGATTAATTTCAGAAGTGCCACCGGCAGTTGCAAAGGCAGCTATGGATAGTGGGGTTGCCAAAGAATCAATTACCGATTGGGACAAATACCGCGATAGTTTATTGGAACGTTTAGGTTCAGACAATAAAATCATCCGCCTCCTAACCAACCGCGCTAAAATGGATCCGAAACGGGTCATATATGCTGAAGCAGATCATCTTGACGTGGTAAAAGCTGCACAGATTGCTTATGATGAAGGCATCGCCATTCCTATTTTATTAGGAAGAAGAGAAACCATTTTGAGCTTGATGGCTGAAATTGAATTTGATGCAAATATTGAAATCATTGATCCTAAAAATGATTCAGAAGATGCGCGTCGCAATAGATATGCGGAAGTGTATTGGTCGCAACGCAAACGTAAGGGCGTCACACTTTACTCCGCTCAAAAGTTGATGAGAGAGCGCAATTACTTTGCAGCCATGATGGTTAATGAAGGCGATGCTGATGCTTTAATTTCAGGTTTTTCGCGCAGTTATCCATCGGTGGTTAAACCGATGTTGGAGCTTATTGGATTGGCTAAAGGCGCCACTCGTATCGCCACCACCAACCTGATGATGACGCGACGTGGACCTATGTTTTTGAGTGACACCTCTATCAACATTGATCCGCCTGCAGAACATTTGGCGACCATTGCGCAAATGACTGCAAGAATGGTAAGGATGTTTGGTATGGAGCCCGTCATGGCCATGATTTCTTTTGCAAACTTTGGCTCTTCAACGAGTCCGAAAGCAACAAAAGTAAGAGACGCCGTTAAAATTTTGCACGAGACCAGCCCAAATTTATTAGTGGACGGGGAATTGCAAACAGACTTTGCACTCAATCAAGAAATGCTTGAAGAGAACTTTCCATTTTCAAAATTGGTAGGCAAAAGAGTCAATACGCTTATTTTTCCAAATTTAGATTCGGCAAACATCACGTATAAACTTTTAAAGGAACTCAATAAGGCAGAATCTATCGGGCCAATCATGATGGGTATGCGCAAGCCAGTGCACATTTTGCAGTTGGATGCTAGTGTGGATGAAATTGTCAATATGACCGCTATTGCTGTTATTGATGCCCAACATAAGGAGAAAAAAGAACAGGAAATCAAAGCGGCCTTGGAAAAGGAATCAGCTTTATAATGAGAATAATTTTGTTACATTTGAGTATTTAACTAAAGCCATTACATGATTACACATATCCAAGGGAAACTTGTTGAAAAAAATTTAACTGATGTTGTAATAGATTGCAATGGTGTCGGCTATCTCCTCAATATCTCATTGCACACCTATTCTCAAATTCCAGAGGGCGACTATCTTAAGCTATATACCTATTTGCAGGTTAAGGAAGATTCCCATTCTTTGTTTGGTTTTTCATCCATCGCGGAGCGTGAGATTTTCAAGTTGTTGATCTCCGTAAGTGGTGTCGGTCCGAGTATTGCACGGACCATGCTGTCCTCTTTAACGCCAAAACAGGTTAGAGAAGGCATCGCGCTTGGTGATGCGGCATTGATTCAATCCATCAAAGGCATTGGCGCTAAAACGGCAGCCCGTGTGATTTTGGATTTGAAGGATAAGGTGTTAAAGGTGTATGATTTGGATGAACTTTCTACCGTTAAAAACAATACTAATAAAGATGAAGCGTTATCTGCTTTAGAAGTTCTCGGATTTGCACGAAAACAAGCTGAGCGGGTAGTGGATAAAGTGGTGGCAAGTCAGCCAGATGCAAGCGTGGAAGTCATCATAAAACAAGCGTTAAAAAACTTATAAACGGATTTTGAGTACAACGAAACCTAGCTTATCATTATCAGTAAAACGTTTATGGCTCATAGGTGTGGTCTTGTTTGTAGGTTATTTTGGGTTTTCTCAAGTGGTTCCAGTCGATCAAGATTCGACTAAAACTGGGTATGCATTTGGCACGATCAAAATGCCGAATCCAAATAGTATCGTTTCAAAATACACTTATGATCCCAAAACCGATCGGTATATTTATACAGAAACGGTTGGGCGGTTCAATATTAATTATCCACTGATTCTAACTCCAAAAGAGTATCAAAAGATGGTGTTGGATGAAAATCTAAAAACCTATTATAAACAAAAGGTTGACGCTGCCGAAGGTAAAAAAGCAGGGACTGAAGATCAGCAAAAAAACTTACTTCCTGAGTTTTATGTCAACTCCGGGTTTTTTGAAACCATCTTTGGTGGCAACACCATTGAGGTCATTCCGCAAGGTTCGGTAGAAATGGATTTAGGGATCTTGTTTACCAAACAGGACAATCCGTCATTTTCGCCACGCAACCGAAGTAATTTTACATTTGATTTTGATCAACGGATCAGTTTGAGTTTATTGGGAAAAGTGGGGACACGACTTCAAGTAACAGCCAATTACGACACGCAATCTACCTTCGATTTTCAAAATTTAATTAAGTTGGAATACACGCCAACCGAAGATGATATCGTCAGAAAAATTGAAGTGGGTAACGTGAGTATGCCACTCAATAGCTCTTTAATTACCGGTGCGCAAAGTTTGTTTGGTGTTAAAACCGAGTTGCAGTTTGGAAAAACTAAAGTAACCGCTGTTTTCTCTGAACAAAAATCCCAATCACGCTCAGTGATAGCGCAAGGTGGCGGTACGCTTGAGGAGTTTTCGTTTTTTGCAAGAGATTATGACGAAAATCGGCATTTTTTCCTCGCTCAATACTTTAGGGATCGTTATGATGTAGCTCTTCAACGTTATCCATATATCAACAGTAACGTACAAATTACACGTATTGAAGTTTGGGTCACCAATAGAAGTAACCAAACGGATAACGTTCGTAATATTGTCGCTTTCCAAGACCTTGGGGAATCACAACGTGTAGGCTCTGCGGTTAATATTTTATTGCCTGGACCACTTCCCAATAATAAAAATAATGGTTTTGACCCGACCAATATCGGTGGCGCAGGTTCCAATTTAAACAGCGCGGTCAGGGATATTACGCGAATAAACCAAGGTATTAATATTCCTGCAAATGAAGGTTTTGACTTTGGGAAATTGGAAAATGCCCGAAAATTGACGGAAGGCTATGATTATACCCTTCAAACGCAATTGGGGTATATTTCATTGAATCAGCGTTTGCAAAATGATGAAGTGTTGGCCGTTGCCTTTCAATATACCATTGGAAGCAATGTCTATCAAGTAGGGGAGTTTGCCAATGATGGTGTTGAGGCTACAGGATCTTCAACCGATCCGGTTTCGGGCAATACCGTCATCAACAATAATAACCTTATCTTAAAGATGCTGAAAAGTACGATCACTAACGTGAATCAGCCTGTTTGGGATTTGATGATGAAAAATATTTATGATTCTGGCGCCTATCAATTAAGTCAGGAAGATTTCAGATTGAATATTTTTTACACGGAAGCGTCGCCGTTAAACTACATTAAGCCAGTGGCAGGAACCACTTTTCCACTGTTTGATAATAATACACCAGATCCATCTGATGATACACCGATCACTGAAACGCCATTAATTCGACTGTTCCATTTGGATCAATTGAACTATAACAATGATCCGCAGCAAAATGGTGATGGATTTTTTGACTTCGTTCCAGGGATCACGGTTTTGACCCAAAATGGTAAGATCATTTTTACCAAAGTGGAGCCTTTTGGAAAGTATCTATTTGATGTTTTAGCAGACCCTGCGTATCCTTCAGATTATAATGATGATATCTATGCCAACCCGAATCAGGAAAAATATGTATATGATATCCTGTACAAGGGTACTAAAACTGCAGCCTTGCAGCAATCTGATAAAAATAAATTCCAATTAAAAGGACGTTATAAATCTTCAGGTGGCGAAGGTATTGCCATTGGTGCCTTTAACGTGCCAAGAGGTTCTGTAAAAGTGACCGCTGGTGGACGAGTGCTGGTGGAAGGTGTCGATTATACCGTGAACTATCAATTGGGCCGTGTTGAAATTGTGGATCAGGCTTTAAAAGCTTCCAACACACCGATTAATGTGTCGGTTGAAAATAATGCAGTTTTTGGGCAACAGACCAAACGGTTTACGGGTTTGAATGTGGAGCACCAATTCAGTGAAAACTTTGTGTTGGGCGGTACTTTGTTAAATTTGAATGAGCGTCCCATCACCCAGAAAGCCAATTATAATACCGAATCGATCAATAATACCATCTTCGGATTTAATGGTAACTATTCTACGGAAGTGCCATTCTTAACGCGATTGGCAAATAAGTTACCCAACATTGATACCGATGTAGCCTCAAACCTTTCGGTAAGAGGAGAATTTGCATACCTACTTCCTGGTGCTCCAAAAGGCACCGATTTTCAGGGAGAGGCGACGGCTTATGTGGACGATTTTGAAGGTTCGCAAGGCAGTATCGATTTATTATCTCCACAGTCTTGGTTTTTATCCAGTCGTCCTAAAGGATTGGGCATTGGTGCGAATGAAGATCAAATTGGTGTGCAGAACGGTTTCAATAGAGCGCATCTGAATTGGTACACGATTGACCCTATTTTTTACAGTAACCAACGGCCAAAGGGAATAACAGAAAATGATTTGTCCAACCTTTATACCAGACGTGTTTTTATAGATGAAATATTCCCACAAAGAGATTTGGTTCAAGGTCAGACTACCATCATTCCAACTTTGGATTTGGCTTATTACCCAACTGAAAGAGGGCCTTATAATTTTCAAACCCAGAATATTGATTATCCAAATGCACTGACCCGACCGCAAGATAGTTGGGCGGGAATTACCCGAGCCATTACCAGTACCGATTTTGAACAGGCCAACGTTGAATACATTGAGTTTTGGGTTCAAGATCCGTTTTTGGATAATCCGTCAAATCCGGGAGGAAAACTGCTTTTAAACCTAGGTAATATTTCAGAAGATATTATTAAGGATGGTAAAAAACAATATGAAAACGGTCTTCCCGACAATGGAGATGTGAGCGGATTGCAAGTGACTGAATATGGAACCGTCGTGCCACGAAATCAATCTTTAATTTATGCCTTTTCAAGTACCGGAAACGATCGTGCCAATCAAGATGTGGGCTATGATGGCTATAATGATGCTCAGGAGATAGCGAAATTCGGTTCGCAATTTGGCCCTGATCCATCCAATGATAACTATAAATATTTTCTTCAGGCAGAAGGCGATATTTTTGAGCGCTATAAAATGTATAATGGTTCAGAAGGAAATTCGCCAGATGTCTTTTCTGAAACCAATAGAGGTTCAACAACGCAACCTGATGTAGAGGATATCAACAGAGATAACACAATGAATACCATTGATAGTTATTTTGAATATGAAATTGAAATCACCCGTGCGAGTCTGGATAATCCAAACAACATCCTTATTAATGATGTAAAGAGCCGGAATATCACGTTGCCAAACGGCGATAATAGAGATGTGAAATGGTACCAATTTAGAATTCCAATTGACAATGCCACACGGGCCATTGGTGGAATCTCCGATATCCGGTCCATACGTTTTGCAAGAATGTATCTTAAAGATTTTACACAAACCACCGTCATGCGTTTTGCCACATTAGATTTGGTAAGAAGTGACTGGAGACGTTACACCATGGATTTGGACAGCAATCCAAACAACAACAGTGCGGATGCTTCCTTTAGTGTTGGGGTCATAGGTCTACAAGAAAATGAAGGGAATTATGTATTGCCTCCTGGGGTTGAGTTGGAGCAATTAAATAATAACAATAATATCATCAGACAAAACGAACAATCTTTAGTAATTGAGGTTTGTGAATTGGTAGGAGACGACTCTCGTGGAGTTTATAAAAATATTAGTGTGGACATGCGTCAGTATAAAAAACTGAAAATGTTCATGCACGCTGAAGGTTTGGAAGGACGTACTTTATATCCTGGTGAAATGGTTGGTTTTATCCGAATGGGGAATGATTTTACCCAAAATTTCTATGAGATTCAAGTGCCATTAAACGTGGTTGCAGGAGCAGGAAGAGATCAAGTATGGCCTTCTGAAAACGAAATTAACCTGAATTTGGATGTATTACAAAAAATCAAAGCCTTAGGGATTAGTGATGGTTCTTTGTCCAATCAAAATCCGACCTACTATAACGTCACCTCTTCGGGGCCAGAACTTGTACAAGCAGGAGATAATTTTGAGGTGGGGCAAACACGCGTGTCCATAAAAGGAAATCCTAATTTTGGAGATATCAGGGTGCTAATGGTTGGTGTTAAAAACAATACCACAGCGACCAATTTATGTGGGAAGGTGTGGTTTAATGAGCTTCGTCTTTCTGATTTGGATAATGAAGGCGGTTGGGCTGCCATATTGAGCATGGATACTAATATCGCCGATTTTGCCGATATCAGTGCGACAGGACGTCAAAGTACCGTTGGTTTTGGTGGTATCGAGCAACGTCCTAATGAGCGCAGTCGTGAAGATGTCAAACAATACGATGTGGTGACCAATATTAATGTTGGCCAGTTACTGCCTAAAAAATGGGGCATCCAGGTACCGTTCAACTATGCGCAAAGCGAGGAGATGGTCACGCCTAAATATGATCAGTTTTATAATGACTTGACACTCGACTCCAGATTGGGTGCCGCAAGTTCTTCAGCAGAAAAGGATCAGATTTTGGAGCAGTCTGAAGATTATACAAAGCGCAAAAGTATCAATTTTATCGGCGTTAGAAAACAGCGGACGGGCGATGAAAAACCACGTTTTTATGATGTGGAGAATCTGACCTTTAATTATTCCTATAATAAAGTAGAACATCGGGATTTCGAAATTGAAAATGCGTTGGATCAAAATATTAGAACCGGGGTTAATTATGCCCATAATTTCAATCCGATCACGATTGAGCCGTTCGCTAAAAATGATTCTATTTTTAAAAGTAGATATGCTAAGATTCTAAAGGATTTTAATTTCAATTTATTGCCGAACAGTTTTACCGTCAATTCAGATATTTTACGTCAATTCAATAAGCAGAAATTTAGAGAGGTTGAACTGGCTGGTAATAATATTGGGCTGGAAGAATTATTTAGAAGAAACTATCGTTTCGATTTTCAGTATGCCATTAATTACAAAATCTCAAAGTCACTGAATCTTAATTTCACGGCTAATAACACCAATATTGTCCGCAATTATTTTATTGACGATATCATTAACGGGAAACAAGATCCTACACTTGATGTTTGGAATGGTTTTTTTGATTTGGGCGATCCTAATATCCAAAATCAGCAATTGCAACTCAATTACGAAATTCCGTTATATAAGATTCCAACCTTTAGTTTCTTAAAAGCAACCTATTCTTATACGGGCGATTTCCAATGGCAAAAAGGCTCTGATTTGAACACTAATTTCCCGTTCGAGAATGAAGTCACTGGGACATTTCGCAATTATAATCTTGGAAATTCAATTCAAAACGCGAACACCCATAATATCAATTCCACGTTTAACCTGGAAACGCTTTACAAATATGTAGGCTTAGTCCGAAAAGATAATAAGCAAAATAGAACTCAAGGACGAAGTGCCGTACCTGCAGGACTTCAAAGAAAAGATGGCAAGGCAGACGCAGCGGATAGCAGGACAGCGGGTCAAGCTGTAACCGACGAATCAACCGTAGGCACAAAGTTGTTCAACACCTTTGTTGATATTGCTACGATGGTTAAGCGTGTGCAAATCAATTACAGTGAAAACAACGGCACATTTCTGCCAGGGTATTTACAAACTCCAGGATTTATAGGAACGCTAAAGCCAACATTTGGATACACTTTTGGTAGCCAAAATGATATCAGGGATATGGTGGCCAGAAATGGATGGTTGACCGTTTACCCCGATTTCAATCAGCAGTACACCGAAGTTACCAACCGAATTTTGGATGTGTCTGCAAATATTGAAGTGATCAAAGATTTAAAAATTGATTTGATTGGCAGTAGGATGTATTCCGAAAACACCAGTGAAAACTTTAATGCCTTAGACACCAATGGCGACGGCATGAGCGATACCTACAACGCGTTGATTACAAATTCATTTGGTAATTTTAATATTTCTACGTCACTTATTAAAACCGCGTTTAGTGCAAGTGATGAGACGCAATCGGCTGCCTTTGATGACTTTAGAGCAAATCGATTGGTGGTGGCAAGACGTTTGGCACGTGATTTTTATGGAAGTGATACCTATCCAGTAGATGCTGGAGGCTTTCCTGTTGGGTTTGGGAAAAACAATCAAGCCGTATTGTTGCCAGCATTTTTATCCGCCTATCAAGGCTCAAATCCCGATCATGTAAGTTTAAGTGCTTTTAGAGATATTCCAATTCCTAATTGGACGTTGAAATACACTGGTTTGATGCGTTTAACCTGGTTTAAGGACAAGTTTAAGCGTTTCTCTGTGACGCATGGCTATCGCTCTGGTTATACCATCAATCAGTTCCGAACCAATTTGGATTACGATAAATCCAATCCGGAAGTGCTCGATCAAGGAGGAAATTTTAAAAATGAGACCCTTTTCAGCAATATCAACTTGGAAGAGCAATTCAGTCCGTTGGTCAAATTGGACTTTGAGATGAAGAGTTCTGTAAAAATTCTTGCTGAAGTTAAAAAAGATAGAATCCTTTCCTTAAGCTTTGACAATAATTTATTGACCGAAATAAAAGGGAATGAATATATTGTGGGACTTGGTTACCGCATCAAGAACGTGAGGATCCGTTCAAAAATGGCCGGCCCTCAACAAGTTATTACGGCCGATTTAAACATGAAGGCCGATATTTCGTTACGCGATAACAAAACCATCATCAGGTATCTTGATTTGGAAGACAATCAAGTGACCTCTGGGCAGACTATTTGGGGTGTTAAATATTCGGCAGATTATGCCTTCAGTAAAAACTTAACGGGTATCTTCTATTTTGATTATACATTTTCTGAATATGCCATCTCAACGGCATTCCCGCAAACAACCATCCGATCAGGAATTACCTTGCGTTATAATTTCGGGAATTAATTTTGATTAAAGGATTTTAAAAAAGTACATTTGTTTCACTATTAAATTTATTACAAAAATGAATATACCAGCACAATTAAAGTACACCAAGGATCATGAATGGATTAGCATTGATGGTGAAGTAGCAACTGTAGGAATTACAGATTTTGCACAAGGAGAATTAGGCGATATCGTCTATGTAGAAGTTGAAACTTTAGATGAAACTTTGGAAATGGATGAAATTTTCGGAACCGTGGAAGCTGTAAAAACAGTTTCTGATTTGTTCTTGCCACTCTCTGGAGAAATTATCGAGTTCAATGAAGTTCTTGAAGATGAACCAGAAAAAGTAAATACGGATCCTTACGGCAAGGGTTGGATGATCAAAATAAAAATATCAGATCCTTCTCAAGTAGATAAGTTGCTTTCTGCGGATGCCTATAAGGAACTGATAGGTGCGTAAACGATGGGCTTTTGCTCTATTTGTGCTATACGCCATCATTCTTTTAGTACTTAGTTTGGCATCCCTTCGTGGCATCCCTTCTCTTGGCACTTCGTTTGATGACAAAATTGGACATTTTGGAGCATACTTTATTTTCACCTTATTGATTTTCAATTATTGCAATGCATTGAAAATTAGAAGCGCACTATTTTGTGCCTTTGTTATTGCCTCCTCTTATGGGTTTTTAATGGAGTTGCTTCAAAAATTGTTAACCACCGGTAGACAGTATGATCTGTATGATGCTCTTGCTAACGGCTTTGGAGCGATTCTTGCAGTACTCTTTGTAATAGTCTATAGAAAGTTAAAGTTAAAATAAATTATTCATTTGCTTTTTTAACAAATTATTGGTTATTTTAGCATCCTTAAACACTCTAAGCATATGGAACCGAAAAAAAATGTAAAGGCAGACGTTGGTAGAAATAGTTCAATCTATTTTTCTGTTGGTCTCGCTTTAATGTTATTGTTGACCAATTTGGCCATCAATTACAAAACTTATGATAAAGCAGCGATTGATATTGGCATGATTAATATGGATGATGAATTGGAAGAAGAAATTCCAATCACTGAACAATTACAAACGCCTCCACCGCCACCACCGCCGCCACCAGCAGCTCCAGAGCTTATCGAAGTTGTTAAAGATGACAAAGAAGTTGTAGAGACTGTAATTGAATCATCTGAATCAAATCAGGAAGTAGAAATTGCGAAAGTTGAAGATGTTGTTGTTGTAGAAGCTCCAGAAGAGGAAATCGAGGTGCCATTTGCAGTTATTGAAAACGTACCTGTATTTCCTGGATGTGAAAAGGAGAATGGTAACAATGCGAAAAAGGACTGTATGTCCAAAAAAATCGCTGAGTTCGTAAATAAAAGATTCAACACGGAGTTGGCTTCTGAGTTAGGTCTTTCAGGAAGACAACGTATTAATGTGATTTTTAAGATCGATAAAACTGGTAGCATTACCAGTGTTCAGGCAAGAGCACCACACCCTGGATTAGAAAAAGAAGCACAACGTGTGATCGGCTTGCTACCAAAAATGCAGCCTGGTAAACAACGTGGTAAAGCGGTAACTGTACCGTATTCTTTGCCGATCTTATTCCAAGTTCAAGATTAATAATATTTTAGTGTTTAAATATTTAAAGATCCCAACGTGAAAGCGTTGGGTTTTTTATTTTCTTATCTTTAAAGAGCCTAACTCCCTTGACGAAAATATTTTTTAAGGATGTTAAAATCCCATCGCAGGTAAATCGATGGGATTTTTGCTTTGGTATGCTTGTTGTGATTTTAGTATAATATTAACATTTTAAACACGTGATATTATGGAAAATCTAAAAAAATCTAATGAAGTTACTGCTAACCGTAGCGTTCAGCTTGCAAAACCACACAAACAGGACGCAAATTTAAGAAAGAATTCTGCGCTCTACTTTCAGGTCGGATTAATACTTTGTTTACTGCTGAGTTACGGACTTTTTGAAATGAGGTTTGAAGAAAAGAACCTTACTTTGACAAAAGTTAATTATGTTGATCCTAATGTGGAGGTTTTTCCGACCAATTTTATTTTGGAAAAAGAAGTCTTCAAGCAAAAAAATGAAGTGATCAAGAATCAAGTTGTTCTTACCATTAATCCTATTGTTAAGGACAACGACTTCGTTGAAAATCTTCCAACAGAACTTTTAACTGAAAGTCCGATCGTAAGTATAAATCCTGCAAAAATTGAAGACATTGTGGTCTTTAAAAAGGATGATGACGATGATATCGATTTAAAAGTCTTTAGCACTATTGGCGTTGAGATGGCACCAGTTTATCCAGGTTGTGAATCGCAGAAAAACAATGAAGGCCTTTTAAAGTGTATGTCAGATAAATTATCCCAATTGGTTCAAAAGAAGTTTGATAAAGATTTGGTCTCCGAACTTGGTTTATCTGGAACTCAAAAGATAAACGTGGTTTTTAAAATTGACAAATTAGGGGTTGTAACTGAGGTTCAAACCCGTGCGCCGCGCCCGGAACTGGAAAGGGAAGCCAAAAGAGTGGTGGAGCAAATCCCAAAAATGACGCCAGGAAAACAAAGAGAGCGACCAGTTACGGTTCAGTATGTATTGCCTATTACTTTTAACGTGCAATGATTTTATCTAATATGATCTGTAGTGAGCCGCTATAAAATTCCATAGCGGTTTTTTAGTGTACTCATTTTGAAAAAAATAGTATCTTTCAACCGTAATAATGGTTACAATATCTATGAAGAATGTCTTCTTAATTTTTTTTGTCAGCTTTCAGCTCCAAGTTTTTTCCCAGAATATTGAAATTTATGAAAAGCCACCTGTTTTTATGGGTTGCGAAGGGGAATCTATTGACAATTTAAAAACTTGCTTCAATAATAAACTCAATGGCTTTATTTTTGAAAACTTTATAGTTCCTAACCAGGTTACACAGGATAGTTATAAGGGCGATGTAAAAGTATTGTTTGAAGTGGATAAGGACGGAAGCATAAGCGTACTTTATGTGGATGCTATTTATGATACCTTAAAAGATGAAACCAAACGCGTGTTTGGATCTTTGCCAAAAATTCAACCGGGCTCCTATAATGGCAAGCCTACATTTTTTCAATATTCATTGACGATTAAGATTCCTTTGGTCAATCCTGAAATTGTAAAAAACAACACGATTGAAGAGCAAAAGAGCATTAAGAAAGCGATTGATCTCAATGCTATTGTTTCCAATGAGTTTGATAGTGTTACCAATAACATAAGGAAATATCAAGGCTTGGAATATAGCAGTCAATTGAATATCCCATTCACGCATGGCTATTATGCGCGTTTTGATGCCCATATGAATGGCCTCGGAACCAATAGTCATACCGCGGCAAAACCATTTGTTTTTGAGGAAGTGGCATCCTACTATGATTTTCAAGCTGAAAAAGACGCGCTTATTAAAGGTTCGGAGGGCTGGTGGAGCAGAAAACTGTGGGATGAGCATTTAGTGCAACTTCAAGGAGAAGATTATTGGTTTACCATCGATCCTTTTTTAGACTTGCAAGTGGGCAAGGATACGGATGCTGATTTTAGTAGTACTTTCAATAATACCCGAGGGGTATATATACAAGGAGGCTTGGGTGAAAAGTTTAGTTTTTCGGCTTCTGTTTTTGAAAGTCAAGGCCGATTTGCCCAATATTTTAACCAATATGCCGAGACTTTAAAAGCTTTTGGGCCTGATCCAGCAATTATTCCTGGACGTGGCATCGCCAAACGTTTCAAGGAAGATGCTTATGATTACCCAGTGGCGGATGCTTATTTGTCCTATGCGCCAGCAAAATTTGTCAATATTCAGTTTGGCCATGGCAAGAATTTTATCGGTGACGGCTATCGTTCTTTGTTTCAAAGTGATGTAGCAAGTCCGCATACCTTTTTGAAATTGAATACCAATTTCTGGAAAATCAAATATACCAATACTTGGATGTGGCTCAGAGATGTTCGCGATGCGGTAATTGAAGATAAAGCATTTTTGACCAAATATATGGCCAACCATTATTTGAGCTGGAATGTATCCAAGCGCCTTAATATCGGTCTTTTTGAATCCGTGATGTGGACGGACACTAATGGCCGCGGGTTTGATATCAATTACCTAAATCCAATCATTTTTTTCAGGGCGATCGAATTTGAATCTGGGCAAGGATCTGGAAATGCCGTTGTAGGTGCTTCAGCAAAATACAAGTGGAATAATAAGGTAAACTTATACGGACAGTTCATTTTGGACGAATTCTCCTTGGAGCATGTCAAAGCTGGTGATAAAAGCTGGAAGAACAAATTTGGCTATCAATTAGGAGCCAAATATTACAACGCCTTTAAAGTGGATAATTTGATGTTGCAATTGGAGTATAACCAAGTGCGGCCTTATACCTATTCACATAATACCATCGTGAATAATTATGCACACAGCAATCAACCGATGGCGCATTTGTGGGGCGCAAATTTCAGGGAGTTCATCATCATTGGACATTATAATTATGAGCGTTGGTTTGCCGATGCCAAGTTTATTTTCGGAACGCGCGGGTTAGATTTTAACGACGGCACGGATAATTTTAGTTACGGCGGCGATGTGTATAGAAATTATAACGAGCGACCTTATAACACAGGAGTGAAAATCGGGCAAGGCAATAAGACCAAAACTTTTAATGCCGAACTGCAAGGTGGTTATGTAATTAACCCCGTGAGTCATTTAAAAATATTTACCAATATCAGTTTCAGAAACTTCAATCCAGAAGCAGAAACCGTAACGACTTTCAGAAATAGCACGGTTTGGTTCAATCTGGGCGTAAAGACGGATTTGTTCAACTGGTATTTTGATTTCTAGCAGAATTCCTGCGAAAGCAGAAAGCCTTTAGGTTCAACGCAGTTAATCTCATGTGTTTCTGACGATTATAGTCTTATGCCATGAAGTCTCGTTAATGTGTTGGTGGAAAACACCGATACAGGCATAAATGTGATGGTGTTTTACATCAACAAGGCATCATACTGATCTAAAATCCTCAAGGTTTCCATAAATCCAATTTCAAGACATTTGGATGTTTTAATACTTCAAAAGTCTTTTTCACGCTCCAAAAAACTTCAAATGAATTTCGCCGTTTAATTAATCATTAATTGAATTGCTCAAAACCAATATTCAAAGTATCTTTGCACTCGCATTTAAAAGCGAAAATTTAAGACCAATTGGCGACAACAAATTCTTCTTTATCAAGTGTCTCTATTATTTCTGATTTTAAGGAAATAACAAAAATGAGATTATCAGTGAGTGTCGTGTTTTCGGCCATAGCTGGATACTTGTTAGGCGCAGACACCATCGAGTGGGACATCGTAGTTTTACTGGCTTTTGGTGGTTATTTTATGGTTGGTGCTTCCAATATGTACAATCAAATAATTGAACGTGATTTGGACGCCCTTATGGATCGCACCAAAAACAGACCCGTTCCGGCAGGACGGATTTCTGTCAATTCTGCTTTTACGATGGCCGTCATTTTTACAATTCTCGGTATTGCCACGCTTTATGTGATCAATCCACGGACCGCGATGTACGGCGCGATCTCCATATTTTTATATACCAGTATTTACACGCCTTTAAAAACCAAAACACCATTATCTGTTTTTGCTGGTGCTATTCCTGGTGCCATCCCATTTATGTTGGGTTGGGTAGCAGCACGAAATGCATTTGGCATTGAACCTGGAACTTTATTTGCTGTACAGTTCTTTTGGCAATTTCCTCATTTTTGGGCCATCGGATGGTTTTTGTACGACGATTACGAGAAGGGCGGATTTTTTATGCTCCCAACAGGGAAACGTGATAAAGGTACAGCCACGCAAATCATTATCTACTCCGTTTGGACGGTTTTAGTATCCATTGTTCCTGTTTTTGGTATCACTGGAGATTTGAAATTGTCGGTTGTAGCGGCCGTCATTGTATTTGCGCTCGGGATGGTCATGGTATATTACGCATTGCAATTATTCAAAAATAGAACAGCACAAGCAGCCAAACAATTAATGTATGCCAGTGTGATTTATATTACCCTATTACAGATTGTTTACGTTGCCGATAAATTTATAAGATAACATGGATTTTACACAAGGAACCTTTCAGGAAAAACATAGTAGAGCAAAAAAAATGATGCTCTGGTTTGGAATCATTTCGCTTATCATGTCTTTTGCGGGCTGGACCAGCGCATTTGTGGTAAGTAGCACAAGGGAAGATTGGCTCGCTGACTTTCAATTGCCAAGTGCCTTTATAGTCAGTACAATTGTTGTATTGATTAGTAGCGTGACGTTTATGTTAGCTGGTAAAGCACTCAAAAATAATGATCGACAGATGACAAGCGTATGGTTGTTTGCGACTTTGGCTTTGGGGATTGCTTTTATAACCAATCAATTTATAGGCTTTAATCAAATTATTGATATGGGTTATAATTTCACTGGTCCGACCAGTAATGTGACCATGTCCTACATCTATTTGATAGCGATGGTACATATAGTTCACGTTATCGCAGGGCTAGTTTGCATTTTGGTTGTAATTTATAATCATTTTAAACAAAAGTATATTTCTGAGGATATGCTAGGCTTTGAACTGGCGGCAACATTTTGGCATTTTATTGATGTACTGTGGGTATATCTCTTTTTATTTCTATATTTTGTGGGTTAATTGGGGAGTTTTTTTCTCGAGCTCACATTACAATTAATTGAACATTACCTAAAGAACCTCAAAAATTAATGAGGATGTTTCTTTAGATGAATAAAATGATTATTTTTGTCCAACTTTAAAACTAAATAACTGATCACAACATATGGATACGACTGTCGCAAACACTAGTGAAGAAAATAAGCGTTGGGGTGGAGGTATTGAACCATTAAAAGCGAGTTACGGTAAAATGATGATGTGGTTTTTCCTCACATCTGACTCGTTAACATTTACTGGATTCTTAGCAGCCTACGGATTTTCAAGATTTAAATTTGCCGATTCTTGGCCAATTGCAGACGACGTATTTACGCACGTGCCTTTTATTCACGGAAATTATCCAATGATCTTCGTGGCGTTCATGACCTTTATATTGATCATGTCGTCAGTTACTATGGTGTTGGCAGTTGATGCAGGACATCATATGAACAAGGCTAAAGTAAGCTTGTATATGTTCCTGACGGTTTTAGGAGGTTTAGTCTTCTTAAGCTCACAAGCATGGGAGTGGTCAACTTTTATTAAAGGTGATTATGGTGCAGTTGGAACACATGCTGGTAATATTTTACATTTTGTTGATAAAGATGGGAATCGAGTCGCTTTAAAAGACTTTTCTACGGCGGTACCATCCGATCGTACCTATCATGCCACTAAAGACGGAATTTGGTTTACAAATGAAAAAGCACTTCCAAGTTTTACTTTTGACGAGGTTGTTGCTGGATTTAAAGCAAACGAAGATCTTTTGATAAGAACGACTTATACTGCTGAAGGAACGCATCAAAAAACCGTTTTATCTCGAAGTGAATCTCTCAAGGAGTTAGAGACTAAAGGCAAGAATGTCGTTGAAGGAGCAAACTTGATCCAAAACGAATACGGTGCCCCTTTATTCGCCAACTATTTCTTCTTCATTACTGGTTTCCATGGATTCCACGTTTCGATTGGGGTTATATTGAACATTATTGTTTTCTTTAACGTTCTTATTGGTACTTACGAGCGAAGAGGAAGCTATGAGATGGTTGAAAAGGTCGGTTTATATTGGCATTTCGTGGATTTAGTTTGGGTGTTTGTATTTACATTCTTCTACTTAGTATAATTATTAGATAACTTATTTTAGACATGGCAGCAGAAGCACATAAATTAGCAATATTCAGAGGGACTCTTAAGTTTAAATCCAATACCCAAAAAATATGGGGTGTATTAATCTTTTTGGCTCTAGTAACAGCAGTTGAAGTTGTTTTAGGTATTTATAAACCAGAAATGTTTATGGGGCAAATCCTAGGCATGAAGGCTCTTAACTGGATCTTTATTATCTTAACTGTAGTAAAAGCCTATTATATTACTTGGGACTTTATGCACATGAGAGATGAATTGCCAAGTCTACGACGTATGGTGGTTTGGACCGCGGTCTTTTTGATTGCTTATTTGGTCTTTATTCTTTTGCAAGAAGGCGATTATATTGAAGGTGTATTTTCTAATGGATTTGTGAAAACTAATTTTTAGGGAATCGCTGCTATACAACGGACAATATTAGTGTTAAACACATGTAAAAAGGCGGTTATTTGAACCGTCTTTTTTATTTTTGCACCTGAGTGTTTTAGTCCGGATTTATTGGATGAAATGGGCCTTATTCGGCTCGTAAATCATGAAAATTATCTTAAATGAATATAAAACTTGTTAAACGCTATACCATTCTAGGGATATTGTTTTTTCTTCCCGTAGCGTTCCTATTGATGCTCTATCCTGCAAAACATAATTATTTGGCACTCGATGTGGTAAATGAAAATGTGCAGGACATTAAAGGATTGAGTGAGTACGAGCTCAAAGATCATATCACCGTATTAGCCTTTTTCGGTAAAAAGCCGTTAGAGAGAGCCACCGCGGCGTCTAACCTCAAGGAATTAATCTACAATAAATTCAAGGGTTTTAAACATTTTCAAATTATTGTCTTTCTTTCGCCTGAAGCAAAAGCAGATCTTCCAGCTTTAAAAAGGGAAATTGAATCTCATGAGGATTTGAAATACTGGCATTTTGTGTTTTTGGACGACGAGCAGACGCAGCAAGTTTTTGATGGTTTAAGGACCGATCTGCCATTGGATGCCAATCTCTCAACTGCACGCGTGTTTATCGTTGATGGCGATCTTAATCAACGTGGGCGTTTGGATGATAGAACCGAAAGAGAATTAGAGTTAAAGAAACCTGCGTATGATTTGACTTCTTATGATTGCGTGGAAGTGGCTATTCTTAAAAATAAAATGAGTGAAGATATACGCGTGTTGTTTACCGAATATAGAGACAAACGCAAAGGGAAGTTTGATTCTTCAACACGACGTGCTAACGATTTAAAAGGGATTACTGATGAGCAAGAAAACTAATTATTCTTATATAGGCGTTTCATTTATTGTGCTTCTATTTGGAATTTACTTCGTTCCAAAAATTATTGACAGGGTCAGTAATGAAGATGTCGTAAGAGATGAAAGCAGAAGTGAAGACATTAATCTGAATCCGAAGAAAAGACCTGGAAATCTCTCCGATCTGCACTTTATTGAACTCAACGGCGTGCGAAAAAAAGTACCAGAATTCAGTTTTACCGATCAAAATGGAAAGACCGTAAGCAACAAGGATTATGAAGGAAAAGTTTATGTCCTGGAGTTTTTCTTTACGACCTGTCCTTCCATTTGTCCGAAGATGAACGCGAATATGGTAGAAATTCAGAATACTTTTCCAAATGAAAAGAATTTCGGAATTGCTTCGTTCTCCATTACACCAGATACTGATACGCCTGAAGTATTAAAGGCTTATGCTGATCGCAATGGGATCACCAATCCTAATTGGCATTTGATGACCGGAGATCACGACAAGATCTATAAATTGGCTAATGACGGCTTTTATCTATACACCGCAAAAGACGAAAGTGCCGATGGCGGCTTTGAACATTCGGGTAATTTTGCCCTCATCGATAAAAATGGTTTTATCCGTTCGAGATCTGATACTCAGGGCAGTCCTATTATTTATTATAACGGGATCATTTCTGAAAAGGAAAAAGTTGACGAAGAAGGCATGGAGCAGCAAATCACGATGTTAAAAGAAGACATCGCAAAATTGTTAAAAGAATAATGGAAGCAATAAATAGAGCAGCGGAAAAAAAATACAATAAATGGATTGTTGTCCTTTCCATTATTATTCCTGTGATTGTTGGTGCCCTGTTTGGCGTCAATTTGCGTAAGTTAGGTTTTGATGTGGAACCCTTAACGTTTTTACCACCTATTTATGCGACCATAAATGGACTGACAGCACTAATTTTAGTGGCTGCATTTTTAGCCGTAAAAAACAAGAATATAGAACTACACAAAACCTTAATGACGACTGCAATTGGTTGCTCGGTTTTGTTTTTGATGATGTATGTGGCTTATCACATGACCAGTGATTCTACATCTTACGGCGGCGAAGGAACTATGAAATATCTGTATTTCTTCATTCTGATAACACATATCCTCTTATCCATCATCATCATTCCTTTCGTGCTGATTACCTATGTGCGCGCGATCACTAAAAATTATGAACGTCATAAAAAAATCGCAAGAATCACATTTCCATTATGGCTATATGTGGCCATATCTGGAGTGATTATTTATATTATGATTTCCCCTTATTATGTCTAAAATGAAACACAGAGTTCTTTTTATCGTTTTTACTTTATTCACTTTTGTCACCACCAATGCGCAATGTGCCATGTGTCGCGCGGTTTTGGAAAGTGAAGAAGGCCAATCGACGGCAAAAGGTGTTAACGATGGCATCGTCTACCTCATGATCATTCCTTATGTTCTTATTGCAGGAATTGGAATTGCAATTTACACGCGGTTCAGTAAAAAGAAAGAAATATAAATACAGTTTTCTGTAACATATTTTGCTTTTATCAGTCTAAATAGAGATTGTTTAAGATAAGTCTTAACAATTCGTTAATATAAATCGAGCATCGATTTGTGTAACATTGCAACACTAAGCGACTGAACATGATCCAAATTAAAGATTTACACAAATCCTATCACATGGGAAATAATTCTCTTCATGTGTTAAAAGGGATTAATTTTGAAGTAAAGGAAGGGGAACTGGTATCCATCATGGGCTCTTCTGGTTCAGGTAAATCGACGCTTCTGAATGTTTTGGGTATGTTGGATGAAGCTGATGAAGGCTCTTACACGCTCGATAATGTTCCCATTAAAAACCTCAATGAGAAAATCGCGGCCAACTACAGAAATAAATTTTTAGGATTCATCTTTCAATCCTTTAATCTCATCAATTATAAATCAGCTTTAGATAATGTCGCGCTGCCCCTGTATTATCAAGGTGTTCCACGTAAGGAACGGGTGGAAAAAGCCATGCATTATCTGGACAAAGTTGGATTGGCGCCCTGGTCTCACCATTTGCCCAATGAATTATCTGGCGGACAAAAACAACGGGTTGCAATCGCGAGAGCTTTGGCCAGTGATCCAAAAGTTTTATTGGCCGATGAGCCTACGGGAGCTTTGGATACCAAAACCTCTCATGAAGTTATGGAACTCATTCAAGGCATTAATGACGAAGGAAAAACCATTTTGATCGTCACGCACGAACCTGATATCGCCAATATGACCAAACGTATTGTCAATTTGAAAGATGGGCTGATCATTGATGATAAATTAGTCCAACAAATTAGAGCGCCTCAGTATGTTTGAAATTGAACGTTGGCAGGAAATTTTTGAGACCTTAAGTAAAAATAAACTCCGCACATTTCTAACCGGTCTTTCCGTCGCATCAGGAATTTTTATTTTAGTCATTCTTCTTGGTTTCAGTTCAGGAATCCAAAACGGGGTGACTTCCCAATTTGAAAAAGACGCTGCTAATAGCATCTCCATCTGGACAGGTTTGACTACCAAGGAATTTAAAGGCTTAAATCCGGGAAGGCGTATTCAGCTTAAAAACAATGATTTCAATACCATTGCTGATAAGTACAACGACGATATCGAATATAAGTCCGCGTTCTATACCATCTGGGGTGGATTGGTCAATTATAAAAATGAATCCGGGAACTATAGAATCCAAGGCGTCATGCCAGACAACCAATTTATTGAAAACGCCGATATCAGTCAAGGACGGTTTTTAAATCATTCTGATGTGATGGGTTCTAAAAAAGTGGCGGTTATTGGAAATAAAGTAAGCCAAGATTTATTTAAAGGACAAGATCCTATTGGTAAGGATATTTCCTTATATGGGATTAATTTTAAAGTGATCGGTGTCTTTTTCGATCCAGGAGGAGAGCGTGACGAAAGTAAAGTCATGATGCCTATTACGACTGCTCAAAAGGCTTTTAATGGCGGGAATGATATCCGGAATATGACCTATACGGTTAAGATGTCAGATAACTTTGATGAGGCTGTGAAACTTTCAGAACAAATTTCGATGGGTATTGAAAATGATCTCAAGGAAAGACACATCATCGCTCCTGATGATGTTAGTGCCATTAATGTCAATAATACGCTGGAAGAAGCGCGGAAAATTTATTCTTTGGTGGATACCATCAAAGCTGTGTTCTGGTTTGTAGGTATCGGAACCATCATTGCAGGTGTAGTTGGTGTTGGTAATATTATGCTCATCATTGTGAAGGAACGCACCAAAGAGATTGGTATTCGTAAAGCTTTGGGTGCCGAACCGATGTCCATTGTTGCCATGATTTTACAGGAATCTGTTTTTGTAACCATGTTTTCGGGACTGTTCGGGCTAGTTGCTGGCCTAGGACTTTTGGAACTTGTAGGGCCGCACATCGAAAGTGATTTTATTAAACATCCGCAAGTGGATTTTAATACCGCATTGACCACGGTATTTGTTTTAGTGTTTGCAGGTGCGATTGCAGGATTTGTACCCGCCTATCGCGCAGCCAAAATTAAACCTATTGTAGCACTAAGAGACGAATAAGATGTTTAGCAGAGACCGTTGGGACGAAATATTGGAAGCCTTAAATGCAAATAAGTTTAGAACTTTTTTGACGGTGTTTGGCGTGTTTTGGGGGATTACCATCTTGGTGCTTTTGCTGGCCTTGACCAACGGACTGAAAAATGGCGTAACTTCTGGTTTTGGCAATTTCGCGACCAATTCCATGTTCATTTGGACACAACAAACTTCAAAACCCTATAAAGGACTTCCCAAGGGGCGACGGTTCAATTTTAAATTGGACGATGTGGCTGCCTTAAAAAATGAATTTCCACAACTTAAATATGTATCCCCTCGTAACCAATTGGGTGGTTATAGTGGTGCGAATAATGTGGTTAGAGGTACAAAAACTGGTGCTTATCAAGTCAATGGCGATTATCCTGAATTTATAAAGCAACAGCCCATGGATATGCTGGAAGGTCGTTTTGTGAGCTATTCCGATATCAATTCCAATCGGAAGGTTTGTGTGATTGGAACGGGCGTGGTAAAAGGACTTTATGATAAGGGAGAAGACGCCTTAGGGACTTACATCAAAATCAACGGGGTTAATTTCATGGTTATAGGCACTTTTAAAGTGAGTAATAGCCAAGGTGATAAAGAGGAAGATGCCAATACTATTTTCGTGCCCTTTACCACTTTTGGACAAGCCTTCAATTTTGCTGATAATGTCGGATGGTTGGCGGTAACGGCAGTCGATGGAACAAATATTACCACACTCAAACCCCAAATTTTAGAAACCTTAAAAAGCCGACGCAAGGTGGCTCCGGATGATGAACGCGCCATAGGTAACTTTGATTTGGCCGAAGCTTTTGGTCGTGTGAATGGCCTATTCTCAATTTTGGGATTGGTAGGCTATTTCGTGGGTGCTTTAGTATTAATGTCTGGAATCATAGGGATTAGTAATATTATGCTCATTGTCGTCAAGGAACGTACCAAAGAAATTGGCGTAAGGAGAGCGTTAGGAGCTTCGCCTTGGATGATTAAATCACAGATTTTACAAGAAAGTTTAATCTTGACTATTTTATCAGGAATGGTAGGTATTACATTTGCCGCCGCTGTGATTTGGGGACTTAATTATGCTTTGGATATGAGTGGTCCTGTAGAAAATTTTGCCAACCCAAGTGTCAGTATGTCCGTCGTTTTTATAGCTCTTTTTATATTGGTGGTATCTGGCCTGTTGGCAGGTTTGATTCCCGCTAATAGTGCCACAAAAATGAAGCCTGTGGACGCTTTAAGAATAGAATAATTATCATAACATCATCAAATGAACCATCTCTTACGATTTAGAGTTTTAATTTCAACTTTTCGTTAAGGTGTAAACATTTGACCATTAAAAAACAATAAGAATTATCAATGAACCACCGGTTACGATCTAGAGTTATTATTTCAAATCATTGTTAAGGTGTAAACATTTGACCATTAAAAAACAATAACAACCACCAAATGAA
>NZ_JBMDWE010000031.1:0-52511 GCF_053579655.1 Gelidibacter sp.
GTTCAAAAAATACAGCCATTAAGGAATTGAGCACATTAAGGACTTAGTTAATAACGACACAACTTAATCTTCTTAATACCTTAATGATCTTAATGGTTCAAAAAATACAGCCATTAAGGAATTGAGCACATTAAGGACTTAGTTAATAACAACACAATTAATCTTCTTAATACCTTAATGATCTTAATGGTTCAAAAAACTACAGCCATTAAGGAATTGAGGACATTAAGTACTTAGTTAACAACAACACAACTTAATCTTCTTAATACCTTAATGATTCAAAAAAAACTGAATAAAAACTAAAAAACCCTAAGTTATTAAATAGCTTAAGGGTTTTATAGTTTTACAATTTGATACGTTCTTTCACTCGACGCGCTCCAAATCGATTTTATTTTCAATTTTTATCTTTTTGCCTTTAGTAGAAATTAAACCTTCTTTTTTAAACTGAGATAAAATCCTAATCGCCGATTCCGTTGCCGTACCAACAATACTCGCGTAATCTTCACGGGATAGACTGACGCTTAAATAGCCGTCTTCATTTTCTCCAAAAGTATTACCCACATAAATTAAGGTTTCAGCGACGCGTTGCCTTACGGTCTTTTGCGCCATATTGATCAACCCGTCTTCAGCTTCTCGTAAATCCTGGGCCAAATTCTGCAACACATTAAATGAAAACTCTTGATTGGATTTGATATTGCTCAAAATTTGTTCTTTAGGTACAAAGCACATTTCTATGTCATTTAATGCAATCGCACTCAAATGTGTACGTTCGCCACTAATAATTGAGCGCTGGCCAATCAATTGGCCTTTACCCATTAATTTGACCGTATGATCTTTTCCGTTGGAACTCAGTTTCGTCATTTTACAAATTCCTTCTCGGATACAATACACTCCGTTAAGCAATTCATTCTCATTAAAAATAATATCTCCTTTCTTATAGAATCGGTTTGTCTTGCATGCCGTAACTTGTTTAAGTTCCTCTTTAGTTAAAGTTTTCATTGAATTTAACTGACGTGCAATACATTGTTCGCATCTACTCATACCTTATATATTGAGCCGCAAAAGTACGGAAAACATGACAATTATCATAGTTTAACGCGCAATCATTGAGTACGTTTGCGCCAGGTATAAAAGAGCATAATTATGAGATCATCAACTTGTTTCCACTGCGGAGATCCATCTGGTTCATCCGCAATATTTTATGATGACAAATCATTTTGTTGTCAAGGCTGTCAGACGGTTTATGAAATTTTTTCAGAAAACGATCTGACCTGTTACTATGATCTCCAATCTGCCCCAGGAATTACGCCAAAAGACATTCAAGGCAAGTACGACTTCCTCTCGCAACAGAAAATTATTGATAAATTAGTAGAGTTTGATGACGGCAAATCACAAATAGCCACACTTTACATTCCGCAAATACATTGCAGTTCATGCATCTGGCTCCTTGAGAACTTGAATAAGCTCAATAGCCACATTTCGGCATCACAAGTCAATTTTGGCAAGAAAACCGTCCGGATTCAATTCAATTCTCAAAAATACAGCTTAAAGGAAGCGGTTATTCTCCTCAGCTCCATCGGCTATGAACCTTATATTAGTTTAGAAGATTTTTCCACAGGAAAAAATCATGTTAACCGTTCCTTAATCTATAAACTTGCCATTGCTGGATTTGCTTTTGGAAACGTCATGTTTCTCTCCTTTCCGGAATATTTTGAAGTTGGAGAATTTTGGTTGGAACAGTACAAACATTTTTTCAGATGGCTGATGTTCGCCTTTTCGCTGCCGGTAGTTTTTTATTCCTCTCAGGACTATTTCACCTCTGCCTACAAAGGATTACGTGCCAAAACATTGAATATTGACGTGCCCATCGCTTTGGGAATCATCGTCTTGTTTTTACGAAGCACCGTGGATATCATGTTTGATTACGGCTCAGGATTTTTTGACAGTTTAACCGGATTGTTGTTTTTCCTATTGTTGGGGAAATTTTTTCAGCAAAAAACCTATTCCTTTTTATCTTTCGAACGTGACTATAAATCCTATTTCCCTATTGCCATTACCAAAATATCGAAAGATGGCTGCGAGGAACCGATTCAGGTTTATGATATTAAAAAGGGCGACCGATTACTCATCAGAAATGAGGAATTAATTCCCGTAGATGGTATCCTCATTAAAGGAAAAGCCAGAATTGACTATAGCTTTGTCACTGGAGAATCGGACGCGGTCAGCAAAAAATCTGGAGACAAACTTTTTGCAGGCGGCAAACAATCTTCCGGCAGTATTGAAATGGAAGCCTTAAAAAGTGTGGAACAAAGCTATTTGACGCAATTGTGGAGTAACGATGTCTTCAATAAAGTTAAAGAAGATGGCTTTACCACATTGACCAACTTGATCAGTAAACGGTTTACCATTATTGTGTTGAGCATTGCATTTATATCAACCACGTTTTGGTTGTTTGCTGATTCCAGTAAAGCCTTAAACGTCTTTACCTCAGTCTTGATTATTGCCTGTCCATGTGCTATCGCATTAGCAGCGCCATTCACACTTGGCAATATCCTTCGCATTTTTGGCAGACAGAAATTTTACCTGAAAAACGCCACAGTTATTGAACAATTGGCTGCCATCGACACCATCATCTTTGATAAAACCGGAACGATCACTTCCAACAAAGAAAGCACCGCCACTTACGAAGGCAACGCGCTGTCGTCGGCCGAAGAGGTTTTATTGAAAAACACCTTAAGAGGCTCCAATCATCCGCTGAGCCGAACGCTTTATGCACTCTTGGATGAAAATGATATCATTACGCTCGACGAATTTGAAGAGCATTTGGGACAAGGCATTGAGGGCGTGCACCAACAAGATAGCATTAAAATTGGCTCTGCAAACTTTGTAGGAAAGACTAAAACCACAGCGGTTTTGAACACTTCTGTCCATATTAGTACCAACAATGCCTACAAAGGAAAATTCACCTTTTATAATACCTACCGAACCGGATTGTCTCAGTTGTTCAATAAACTGAAAAAAAATTATGCCCTCGCCATTCTTTCTGGAGATAATGAAGGCGAAATGGAGAATCTGAAAAAACTACTTCCTGCGCGAACAAAATTGCTTTTTAATCAAAAGCCTGATGATAAATTGGAGTATATCAAACACCATCAAACGGAAGGCGCAAAAGTATTGATGATTGGCGACGGATTAAATGATGCTGGTGCGTTGGCACAAAGTAATGTGGGAATTGCACTATCAGAGAATGTAAATGTATTTTCCCCAGCTTGTGATGCGATTTTAGATGCAGAAAAACTAAACAACTTAAGTGATTTCATGAGTTTATCCAAATCGGCCATTAAAATCGTAAAATGGAGTTTTGTGTTATCCTTTATGTATAATGTGGTGGGTGTTTCTTTTGCAGTTACCGGACGACTAGAACCTGTTGTTGCGGCCATATTAATGCCATTGAGCTCCATTAGCATCGTTGTTTTTACAACAATTGCCACAAATTGGACCGCGCGAAAATTGAAATAAAAATAATAACATGGATTTTCATCTGTTTAGAACCGTTTTAGATAGCAGGGAAAAACATGAAAACATGATAAATGTCATAAAATAATAAATGTACCAAATGTACTTTTGGGCCATAACTTCTAATAGGTATGAGTGTTATATATTTACTACTGAGTCTCAGCATTTTAGTTGCTGTCGTATTTTTTGTTGCCTTCATTATGGCGGTAAGAAACGGACAATATGATGACAGCTATACACCTTCTGTTCGTATGCTTTTTGAAGACGAATTAATATCAGAAAAACCAAAAAAAGAAAAATCATCAAAACTAACTAATCAAGAATAATTTTTTTACTATGGAAATGCAACAATTTTATTACGATAACAAGATCGTCAAAAAATTCGTTTACGCCACCTTGTTTTGGGGCGTAATAGGCATGGTTGTAGGGCTGTTACTAGCCTTTCTGTTTCTTTTCCCTAACCTTACCGATGGCATTTCATGGTTGAGTTTTGGACGATTGAGACCTTTACACACCAATGCCGTTATTTTTGCTTTTGTGGGTAACGCCATCTTTGCGGGTGTTTATTACTCCACACAGCGTTTATTAAAAGCCAGGATGTCCAGTGATATTTTGAGTAACATCAACTTCTGGGGATGGCAATTAATTATTGTTGCAGCGGCAATTACGCTTCCTTTAGGGTTTACATCATCCAAGGAATATGCTGAATTAGAGTGGCCAATTGATATCGCAATTGCGGTTGTTTGGGTTGTTTTTGGTTGGAACCTTATTGCTACCATATTAAAAAGAAGACAGCGTCATTTATATGTAGCCATCTGGTTTTACATTGCCACTTTTGTTACGGTAGCCGTCCTTCATATTTTCAATAGTTTAGCACTTCCTGTCAGCGCTTTTAAAAGCTACTCGGTTTATGCAGGGGTTCAGGATGCCTTGGTGCAATGGTGGTATGGCCATAACGCCGTAGCGTTTTTCTTGACCACACCGTTCTTAGGTTTGATGTATTACTTTGTACCTAAAGCAGCGAACCGACCTGTTTATTCTTACAGACTTTCTATTGTTCACTTTTGGTCCCTGATCTTTATTTATATCTGGGCAGGACCACACCACTTATTATATACCGCATTACCAGAATGGGCACAAAATTTAGGGGTCGCCTTCTCCATCATGTTATTGATGCCTTCTTGGGGAGGGATGATCAACGGATTGTTAACACTTCGTGGTGCTTGGGATAAAGTAAGAACTGACCCTGTTTTAAAATTCATGGTTGTTGCGATTACAGGTTATGGTATGGCAACGTTTGAAGGTCCAATGTTATCGTTGAAAAACGTAAATGCTATTGCACACTTTACCGACTGGATTATTGCACACGTACACGTTGCAGCGTTGGCCTGGAACGGGTTCTTAGCCTTTGGTATGATCTATTGGTTAATCCCGCGATTGACCAAATCAAAACTTTATTCTGTAGGTTTGGCCAATCTTCATTTTTGGATCGGAACCTTAGGAATCATTATGTATGCATTGCCATTGTACGTTGCTGGTTTTACCCAGGCGAGTATGTGGAAACAATTCAATCCTGACGGCACCTTGGTATATGGTAACTTTTTAGAAACCGTTACCGAAATTATGCCAATGTATTGGATGAGAGCTATTGGTGGTACTTTATTCATCACAGGTACGCTGGTCATGGTTTATAACATTATCCAAACCGTAAGAAAAGGTAGCGAAGTTACTGACGAACTAGCAGAAGCTCCTGCATTAGAACGTGTTTCTAAAAGACGTGTTGCTGGAGAGCACTGGCACAGCTGGTTGGAGCGTAGACCTGTACAATTAACTATTGGGGCAACTATTGCTATCCTTATTGGTGGTATCGTTCAAATTATACCTACCATCATGGTAAAATCAAACATCCCAACCATTACAAGCGTAAAACCCTATACGCCTTTGGAACTTGAAGGTAGAGATTTATATATTCGTGAAGGTTGCGTCGGCTGTCACTCTCAAATGGTAAGACCATTTAGAGATGAAGTAGAGCGTTACGGTGAATTTTCAAAAGCTGGAGAATTTGTTTACGACCACCCATTCCTTTGGGGAAGTAAACGTACGGGACCAGACTTGCATAGAATTGGTGGAAAATATTCGGACAGCTGGCACTTTAACCACATGTATGATCCTCAAAGTACGTCATCTGGATCCATTATGCCTGCTTACAAATGGCTAATTACGGATGAATTGGACAAATCCAATACGGAAACCAAATTAAGAACAATGGTCACGTTGGGTGTTCCTTATACTGAGGAAGACATTGCCAATGCACAACAAAGCATGGCCGAACAAGGTGCTAAAATTGAACAGAATCTTTATTCTGATCCAGACTTTGTAAGATCTTACGAAGCCGATAAACAAAGCGGTGGCGCTAACTTCGTAGAAATGCGAAATCGTGAAATCGTAGCAATTATCGCCTATTTACAGCGTCTTGGAACGGATATTAAAGTTAAAGATTTAGAAACCACACAAAACTAACCATCATGCTGAAATTTGTAAAAAACCATATGGAAAGTATCGCGGGTATAGAAATATACCCGATAATTTCCTTGCTTATATTTTTCCTCTTTTTCGCAGGCCTTTTTTACTGGGTATTAACTGCAAAAAAAGAATATATAGATAGAATGAGTGATATTCCTTTAGATAACGAAAACGAAACATTATTATGAGAAATTTAATTCCTTCATACGTAAGGGTACCATTGATATTCTTCATCATCTGGGGTCTTATTGAGCTATTTGTGGGCAAGCCTCATGAACCAGCGTTTATGAACCATCCCATGATCATAGTGTTTTTGGTCTTGGTATTGCTCTTGATCGTCGCTATTGAAGCGATTGTTGTGGCCTTGGAAAATGTGATGTTCCAAAGTTTGGACGAAACTGCCAAAGCCAAATACCTCGCTCAAAAAACAGCGACGCCAAAAATTGTGGAATGGGTTAAGAAAACCTATATAAAAATGTTAGGTGCCAAGCCTATTGAAAAAGAAGGCGAAATTATTTTGGACCATGAATATGATGGCATTAGAGAATTGGACAATGATCTTCCACCATGGTGGCGCTATGGCTTTTACGCCTCTATTGTTTTCGCTGCGGTTTATTTGATACGTTTTCATGTATTTAATGGCGAAAATCAATATGAAGAACTACAGTCTACTTTAGAACTCGCTAAAGTGGAATTGGAAGAATATAAAAAGACGGCCAAAGATTTAGTTGACTTTGACTCGGTAACGCTTTTAACCGATCCTGCTGATTTAGCAACCGGAAAAGCTATTTATGACGCCAACTGTGTGGCCTGTCATATGCCCGATGGTGGCGGTGGTATTGGTCCTAACCTAACCGATGATCATTGGATTTTGGGTGGTGGTATCAAAAACGTCTTCCATACCGTTAGTGAAGGTGGCCGTAGTGGTAAGGGTATGATTGCTTGGAAAACAATGTTAAAACCAGTTGAAATAGCTCAGGTATCAAGCTATCTATTGACTTTTCAAGGCACAACACCAGCAAACCCAAAGGAAGCTGAAGGTGATGTTTGGGTAGATAAAGATGCAGCACAATAACAGCTGTAACAGCAATCATTGAAAGCCAAAAAACTTCAATGATTGCTGTTAAAAATAACAGCTTGCAAAATTTAAATTTCTCTTTTTTTTAAAGAGCTTATCCGCAGGATAAAACATTAAAATTAAACATCGTGGAAACACCAGATAACGAAAGCTTTAGAGATTCCATAGGAACACTTACCGAAGACGGTGCGCGCAAATGGGTATTTCCAAAGAAACCTAGTGGAAAATATTGGGATTACCGTAAGTTAGTGAGCTATGTGCTTTTGGCTTTTTTACTGTTGGCGCCTTTTGTAAAAATAAACGGCAACCAGTTTTTAATGTTCAACATTTTAGAACGTCGTTTTAATATTTTTGGCTTTCCTTTTTGGCCTCAGGATTTTTACCTTTTTGTGCTTTCAATGTTGATTGGCGTTATTTTTATCGCCCTATTTACGGTTGCCTTCGGTCGTATTTTCTGCGGATGGATTTGTCCTCAGACTATTTTTATGGAGATGGTTTTCAGACGTGTTGAATTTTGGATAGATGGCGATAGAGGCGCTCAAATGCGTTTGGACCGACAGGAATGGAATGCTGAAAAAATCAGGAAACGCGTCACGAAATGGTTTATATTTTTAGTCATTTCATTCATAATTGCCAATGTGTTTTTGGCTTATTTGATTGGTTCGGACAAAGTGATTCAGTACATCATGGAAGGTCCTTTTGAGCACATAAGTACTTTGATTTCCTTATTGATTTTTACGGCAGTATTTTACTTTGTATTTGCTTGGTTTAGAGAGCAAGTATGTATTATTGCTTGTCCTTATGGCCGACTTCAAGGCGTATTGCTCGACAATAAATCGATCGTAGTCGCTTATGACCATAAACGTGGAGAAGGCGAAAATGGCCGTAAAAAATTCCGCAAGAACGAAGATCGCGAAGCCCTCGGCTTTGGAGATTGTATTGATTGCTTCCAATGTGTCAATGTATGCCCTACAGGTATCGACATCAGAAACGGTACACAATTGGAATGTGTCAATTGTACGGCTTGTATTGATGAATGCGACCATATCATGGAAAGCATCAATTTACCGAAAGGTTTGATTCGCTATGCCAGTGAGGAAAACATTGAATTGAAGAAGAAATTTGAGTTCACACCACGACTTAAAGGCTATAGTGCCGTATTATTGATTCTTGTTGGCGTTCTAATAGGAATGCTATTATTGAGAAACGATGTGGAAGCGCGCGTTTTAAGATTGCCAGGTCAGTTATATGAGCACAAGGATAACAACATTATTAGTAATGTGTTTACTTATAAACTGATCAATAAAACGACAAAGGATATTGAAAATGTGAGTTTCAAGCTCCGAAAGAAAGTGGGCGAGATAAAAATGGTGTCCTCTGAAAAAACCTTTGTTGTTCCAGCTCAAGGCATGGCAGAAGGGACATTGTTTATTGAATTGCCGCAAAGCGAATTGAGTGGCGACAAGAATAGTTTAATGATTGAGGTGTATAGTGGAGAGAATTTGATTGAAACAACGTCGGTCAACTTTTTAGGACCGCGGAGTTATAAATAGGTTGAAAATCAAGTTGAAGTTCAAGTTGAAATTCAAGTTGAATCAGAATGTTACTGAAAAAATTTGAAAAACAATAAGTATTGACTGAAAAACATATTCCTGCCTTCGCAGGAATCTGAGCGACTAACCTGCAAGGTTTTCAAAACCTGGCTGGTTTGAAAAGAATTTCTCATTAAAAAAAGACTTTCTTCAAAGTTGTCTACCCGTCCGTAGCTTTAGTGAAGGCGGGAAATTGAAGTTGAGGTTTAGAGAAAAGAAGTATTACTGAAAATAGAGATTCCTGCCTTTGCAGGAATGAATAAGATTTCCTCCTTCGAGGGAATGACAAAATAAATTTTGCAATGAAAATCAATTGGGGAACAGGAATCGTATTGGCATTTATCGGCTTTATAAGCTTTATAATGTATTTCGTCATAGCCATGAGCACCAATAAAAAGATTGAATCTGACTTGGTCACAGAAAACTACTATGGTCAGGAATTGGAGTTTGAAAACGATCTTACCAAACAAAAAAACGCTCAAAAATTAAAAGAAAATATTACATGGCAACATGCTCAGGACGGATTGATTCTAACCTTTCCAACGGACATGAATCCATCAGAAATAACAGGAAAAGTGTTCCTATATAGACCATCTAATAAACAATTAGACTTTGAAAGTTCCATTTCATTGTCTGAACATAATTTGCTCATACCTGACAAACGTTTGTTAGATGGTCGTTGGAACATTAAAGTAGATTGGCAATATAAAGGAAATTCCTATGTCTACAAAAAAGAAATCGTGTATTAGATGCTTTGGTCAGCGGTCATATTTGGAATATTAGGAAGTTTTCATTGCGTGGGCATGTGCGGACCGATTGCATTTATGTTACCTGTTGACCGCACCAATTCCACCAAAAAGGTATTCCAAATTTTCACCTATCACTTCGGAAGGATTTTAGCTTACAGTATCATCGGTCTTGTTTTTGGCTTGGTCGGGAAAAGTCTTTATATTTTCGGTTTACAACAACAACTCTCCATTGGTATTGGGATTTTGATGATTGTGGTGGTGCTGACTCCTACCAAAATATTCAACAAATACAATTTTTCAAAACCTATTTACAAGCTCATTTCTAAAGTAAAATCAGCTTTGGGACAAGCGTTTAAGAAAAAAACGGCTGACACTTTTTTAACCATCGGCTTTCTTAACGGATTCTTGCCGTGTGGTCTGGTATATATGGCCGTTTTTGCATCTTTAGCTATGGAAGGCGCGCTCAAAGGTAGTTTATACATGGCTTTGTTTGGGATAGGCACCATTCCATTAATGACCTCAGCCATCTATCTCGGCAAATTTTTGAACGCCACCATAAAACAACGCATTCAAAAAGCCATTCCGATATTTGTAGTGATCATCGGCCTATTATTTATTGTCAGAGGCTTAGGCCTTGGCATTCCTTACCTCTCTCCTGCTCCAGTTACGGATATGGTCAATGGCGTCATCGATTGTGACTAAATCCTCAATTTTAACAAAATCATAAGAAATTTTAATACGGATAACTTTGTCCTAATTGAAAGTTATACTTATATTTGTCCAAACCAAATAACCCTCTTATGTTTTCAAAAGCTTGCGAATACGGTATCAAAGCATCTATTTATGTAGCCCTAAACTCATATGATGGACAACGCGTAAGTCTTAAAGAGATTGCCAAGGAAATTAATTCGCCAGAAGCATTTACGGCCAAGATTCTTCAGGATTTAGTGCGCAACAAAATCATAAACTCCGTAAAAGGCGCTTATGGTGGCTTTGAAATCGAGAAAGAAAATATCAGCTCTATCAAACTCGCTCAAATTGTAAATGCCATTGATGGCGATAGTATTTACCATGGCTGTGGATTAGGTTTGGACGTGTGCGATGCTAACCATCCGTGCCCTGTGCATGATCAATTTATTGCGATTCGCAACGAACTAAAACATATGTTAGAAACCACTAATCTTGAGCAATTGGCAATAGACATCAAGTCTGGCGCCTCATTCTTAAAAATATAAAAAAATTTGAATTTAAATAGGACAAAAGTGTCCGCAATAATAATTGTCTAATTAATTAAAGACCCGAAAAAACCCTCTTTTTAGAGGATGGGATAAATTTATGGAAACATTACATAAAGATTCACAAAAACACATCGGTCAATTTGTGGCTGAAGATTTTAGAACCGCTGCTGTATTCTCTAGCTATGGCATTGACTTTTGTTGTAAAGGCGAAAGATCAGTGGAAGAAGTTTGCAAAAAAAATAATATTGAAGTCGATGAATTATTGGATAAACTTCATGCTGTTGTATCCTCTACTAGTCAACAATCCATTGACTATAAATCATGGCCACTTGATTTATTGGCAGAATATATTGAGAAAAAACACCACCGTTATGTTGAAGAGAAAACGCCGGTAATACGTCAGTTTTTAGATAAATTATGTAAAGTTCATGGACAAAGACATCCTGAACTTTTAGAAATCACAGCGCTTTTCATTGGTTGTGCAAAAGATATGGCATCGCATATGAAAAAAGAAGAGCTGATCCTCTTCCCTTTCATCAAACGAATGGTCAAAGCACAATTAGAAGGGACCAGTATTGAGTCGCCACAATTTGCAACGGTTGAAAATCCAATTGAAATGATGAAACACGATCATGAAGCCGAAGGCGATCGTTTCAGAAAAATTGTGGAGCTGACCAACAATTACACGCCTCCTGCCGATGCTTGTAACACCTACAAAGTAACCTTTGCCATGTTAGACGAATTTGAGAAAGATTTACATCTCCATATTCATTTAGAAAATAATATCTTGTTTCCAGAAGCGATAAAATTAGAAAAAACGCTTAGTAAAAAATAGTTTTGATTGTTGAAGTTACACTTCCCATGTGTTACTTAAACTACTGTTGCACCCTTATCCTACTTTGAGGAATAACCAAGCATCAGTGGGATAAGATACTTTGGGAAGTGTTCTTTTTTTGATTATAAGACAACACAAAGAGAAAATTCGCTAAACAAAACCCATATTTAAATTCCGGTTTTATAAAATAAATCACGTGGGATATTATCTTTGTAGGAATACATTAAATGTATCAATCCTTATTATTCACTAGTAATATCTTTAAGTTTGTCCTTAGGTCAGTAAAACTTCTTAAATGCAGAAAAAACTTGTTATTGTATGTCTGATCAACTTTTTGGTCGCGGCCTTAATGGGTTTGATGTTACGGTATGGTTTTGTGCTCCCGCTTCATGAGTTTATAAAACCGCTTCCATTTCAATTCAGAAACCTCATGCATGCCCATTCACATGGTGCCATGTTGGGTTGGGTTTACCTGATGTTGTATGTCCTAATTATCCATCATTTTATTCCAGAGAAAAAATCTGTTTATAACCGTTTGTTTTGGCTGACGGAAATCGCCGTTATAGGCATGATGGTCAGTTTTCCATTGCAAGGTTATGCCGCTATTTCCATTAGCTTTTCAACCTTACACATCATTTGCAGCTATCTTTTTATCAGATTGGTCTGGAAACATCAAAAAGTAGCGTCCAAACCGATCCGATTATTACTGAAAGCCTCCTTAATTTTTATGTTCGTTTCTACCATTGGTATTTGGTGCTTAGGTCCAGCCGCTGCAATATTGGGCATAGATTCTGCATTTTTTCAAATCGCCATTCAGTTTTTCTTGCATTTTCAGTTTAATGGTTGGTTTTTGTTTGCCGTTTTGGCGGTGTTCTTACACCGATTTCCAATTGAAAACACCCCACAATTTCAAATGTTTTTTAAAACACTTATTGGTGGTACCATCTTAACCTTCGCCTTACCTGTAAGCTGGTTTGCATTTCATCCCCTATTGCTTTGGATAAATGGTTTTGGCGTTTTATTACAGCTTTGGGCAGGCTATTGTTTTATAGTGTTGCTCCGTCCGCATTGGGCAGAATTTTGGAGCAAAACCTTAACCTTAGCCAAATGGATGTATGGCTTAGCGCTCTTCTCTTTCGGATTGAAAATAGCGCTGCAAACAAGCTCTATACTCCCTGAAGTGTCCGCGATGGCGTATCAGTATCATAATTTTGTGATCGGTTTCATCCACTTGATGATGTTGGGTGTGATTTCAGGTTTTCTATTTGCTTTTCTATTAGAATCATCATTAGTATTTTTAAAGAGCAAGATCTTAAAATTAGGGGTCTATAGTTTTATTGTTGGCTTCATTGCTACCGAATTTATATTGCTCCTTCAAGGTCTTTTTTACTATTTTGCCCTAGGGATGATCCCAAACTACTATTTAGTATTATTCCTATTTAGTATTCTCTTGCCTTTGGGCCTTTTATTCATTTTTATAAACATTTTAAATCATGGAACCAAAACCGTTAAAACGACATAAAGCCCTTCAACCCTTCAGCAGAGAACATCATCATGGCCTCCTGCTTTCATGGAAGATCAGAAGTGGGTTCAGCAAAAACATTGAATTGGAGCGCATCAAAACCTATGCAGATTGGTTTTTTGAAAATCATTTGATTCCGCATTTTGAACTTGAAGAAGCGCATATATTTCCGCTTTTAGAGGCCGATAATGAGTTAGTAAAACGCGCTTTGGCCGATCATATAAGTTTAAAACGCTTATTTAATGACTCCAAAGACCTTGAGAAATCCTTGCACCAAATAGAAAAAGAATTAGAGGAACACATCCGCTTTGAAGAACGGATCCTTTTTCCTGAAATTCAAAAAAACGCTACGGAAGAACAATTAGCACTCATTGCAGATATTCATGATGAAGAAGGCTTTGAGGATAATGTGGAAGATCAATTCTGGAAATAAATACAGGTTTTATCAATACGAGCCTAAGTGGTTAACCTTCCAATTTGAGACACGAATTTCACTAATTAGCACGAATAAATGGGGCTAGATCTTTTATGTTCACGAATTTTCAAACATTTTAAATTTTGAATAACCTCCAGCTTTAGCTGGAGGTATAATAAAACAAAAATGAAAGGGCTTTAGCCCAAACTTACCTCTCAAGGTGTTTGGGCTAAAGCCCTTTCGCTCTTCTTACCTCCTAACCCCGAGCTAAAGCTCGGGGCTATTCAGAGGCGTTTCAACGTAAGTTCTTATTACCAAAACGAAGCTAAAGGACTGACATTCAAATCAATATAAAACATAAGACGCATTTACATAAAAATTTCGTCCTTTTCTTGGAATGTTTCTCCAATCGGCATAGCTTGAATAATTGGAGTCGAGAATGTTCTCAATACCATATTTCAAGACAAATATATGATTATCCACATTGAATTGATTTCCAAGATTAAGGTTTAAAACGGCATAGGACGGCGTTTCATCTTCGCCATAAAAGCTACTATACTGACTTTGGTTGCCATTTCCTTCTAACTGAATGGCGGCGTTAAATTTAGGTCTTGAATAGTTGACTTCGGCTAAATAAGATAATGGTTTTATTAAAGGTAAATTCTCATTATTGCTGCCTTTACCGTAGTTGTAACCAAGCGTTCCATTGATTGAAAAGGAATTTGAAAGCTTGTAGGAGGAGTTCACGTACACATCAAAAATGGTCGCATGTGAGAGTGTACTGTACAAACGCACTCCATTGGCACCAATGGTCATTGGACTCAGCGTTTGATCAATGGTGCCAATAATATAATCCATAATATGGAAATAGGAAGTTTCCAGTCCAACGTGGAAATTGCCACTATGATAATTGGCTTGTAAATTGACTTCAAATGCCTTTTCATTGTTTAAGGTCGGATTTCCGATATAATCGTAATTGTCAAAACTATTGAACAGGAAAAAGCCGTAGCCTTCACTTACTGAAGGTGCTCTTTCGCCATATCCTCCACCAATAGTCATATCAAAATGGTTCTTTTTAAATTGATAATCGGCCGTAAAACTAGATAAGAATCTGTTTTTTGTGGCGCCGATTTCTGGATGGAAAATTTGCAAACTCTCCAATCCCGTTAGAAGAGCAATTTCGTTCTGATGAAATCCAAATCTAGCGGAAGCAGAAAGCGTTTCATTTTCATTAAAGGCATACACATCCTTCCCATAAATCCCAGAATATAAGGTCCTGATATCTGGCCACGTGTACATAAACATATCGGTTTCATTAGGATCGTTTGGGTACATGGTCATCTCTGCCAACGACCGATTATAAAATCCGTTGACATTCACTAAAAATTGATGTTTGTCTGCTGTCATCAAAGCTTTGCTATAAAAGCCATAAGTATCACTCCAACCCGGCATATCCATGCGGATGGGCACAATTGGACGCTTTGTATCATCCATAACGTGTGTAATCGTGTTGAAATACAGTTTAGATTCTAACGACTTTATAAAAGTGGAATCATTGGTATAATGATGCGTTACGGAGGTAATCAATGCTTCGGCAAGTGATACATCCATCGTTAATCCTGGATAACCCACATCCGTAGCTTTGTCATAAATAATATTAGCATCAAAGGAATGCTGATCGTTGAGTTTATAACCGCCTTGTAGGGAAACGTTATATTTCTGAAATTGTGAGTACAACACCTCTTTACTATCTCCAGCATCATAATTGTCTGACTTTCGATAAATTCCATCGGCTTTAATATAAAATTTACTGCCAGAATATTCAAGGTCCAAACCACCGACTCTGTAGTTGCCATTGGTTTCGTATCCTAAATCGACACTGGTTTTTAAACCCGATTGGAAATATTTAGAGTTGGGCAATTTTAAATCGATGCCACCACCAATGGTATGTCCGTTTTCTGATCCTGATTGTCCTGAACCTACACTTACTTTTTGCAAGTTGGACACATCTACATACGACGTTATCGGATCCATCTTATCTGTACAGGCACCAAAAATCTGCATCCCATCAATGGTCACATTCAATCGTTCACTATTCATATTGTTCATTGAGGGTTCCCAAGCGTAATTTCCACGTTTGATCATGGTAATTTTATTGGACTTTTCTAAATAATCATCAATGCTAGACAAGGTTTTCTCCTGTCGGTAATTACTTAATTTTCGTCGGCCAACCACCGTGATTTCGTCTAATTTGGTCGTGTCCTTTTCAATTTTACTTCCTTCTTCCTGGGAATACACCATTCCACTTATAAAAAAGCAAAATATACCTATAATGAATTGTTTCATTGATGATGTTATTGGATCTGTCAACTTGAGTGTAGTCGCTATTATATACCTTTTAGGTCAGAATAATTTCGCCTGCCTGTCCGCAGACAGACGAAATTCTGAACCTTCAAAAGTGACAGAATGTTAGAATTTTTGACTAAAAGGTTGGATTAGAAATCAAGTTCTAAGTAGAGCGAGCTTTTTGTATGGTCTTCAGTAATAGCTTCTCCTTTTAGGATGTCGCCAGCACTATTCAACAATTTTAGATTGAGCACCCAATAGCCACTCATGGTTAAAGATAAGTCGCCATTATACGTTTTGTCGGCAGCATTATAAGTCAAATCCTTATTGTTTGGCGAACTGTGATTCCCCATTCCTGGCATGCGTGGATCCAAGGTGATTTTATAGTCTGGAACACTAGGAAAAGACATCATGGTTTGCATTTTAAACAAGCCGACTTTCATTTTATTGACCGCTATTTTAGGCATCTTCGGCTCTATCAAAGCCAACACATATTTCGTACCATCTTCACCCATAAAACTGGTTACGTTTTGGTTATTGTTTTGTGTTACGACAATATCTGAACTTGCAGAATAAGCGACGCCATTAATAGAATAATCAATTTTTAAAGACCATCCTGAGCCATCCAAATTGGCCATTTGATAAATGATAAATCCATCATAAACAGTGGTTTTACCAACCGCTTTTGAAATTTCTGATTTTGGACAGGAATGATCCATCGTTGCCATTTTCATCATGGGCATCCATGATAAGGATGCATTCTCTACAAAATCGTTTGTTGTATTATCTTTTATTCTAATGCTGATACTATTATAACCCGTTTTGAAATTCCCCGTTGCATTAAATAATTCGAGAGTATGAGTGGCATTAGTCAGGTCTTGAATTTTTTTAAGCCCTTCGACTTCGTTTAAGACTTCATCTGAATCGTCATTGGTTGAACATGATAATGTAAATAAAGAGATAAACAGAATTGGAATGATATATTTTAGTTTCATTTTTAGTTGTTTTTGAGTTTGAAATACGTGCAAACACCTTTCGCTCACTTAATTAAATAAGCCAGGAAAAAAAAGGAAAAACCATGAGGTTTATTGTTCGAAAAACTAACTAAAATTGGGAGGAGGCGTATCGATGTCTTGATACTGAATAATAACACGTTGTAAGTATCCAAAAGAGTTGTTTTGGATGGTAGCGACACTATTATTTGGAGTTTCTACTACCTCAATATCAAACAGACAAAAAACATCTAAAGACATACGTCTGGTCTCTTGCGCTGGTACATCGGTATTTGATTCTGGCGTACTCTGCTTCAACTGTTTGGTCAACTGGCATTTTCCGTTACAGCCTTGTTGATTATCTTTTTGAATACAAAAGTTTTTTGCTATGACCGCTTGATTCGCCACAAAATCACCAATAATAACAAGAGTATTGATATTATGTGCGAATAATATTAATACCAATATAAAGGCAGTGATTTTATGTGCAAGGGTTGCGATCATACTACAAATTTACGCATACTATTCATCATTATAGTTGATAATTATCAGAATTCATTTTTAATCTAAATCATTGTTGTCCGATTAAAGTTGCGTTGATCTTCAAAGAATACTGATCAATAAAGTTCTTTCAACGTTTTTAATCCTAACCTCCTTCATTTCTCGGTTTTTGGAAACTATCTCTGAAACATCATAATCCATTCTAATTATGAATTTTACAGCCCATATTTTCAATTAATTACGTGCTTAGTCTTTGTTCTTGGTTCTATCAGCGGAGCGGTCTTAATTCTTTTCCGGACAATAGTGAATCTAAATATTAAAAATCTTTTTTCTTTGCCTTAGAAGTGATTCTTAACACTGGCAAAATTACCCATAAAGTCAAGGCCACAAAAGATACGATCAATCCTAAATTGGTGCCAAAAAACTGTTTGAAGACGGCGCCGGTATAACCAAGCAATGCCGAAATGTCGAGCTTTAGTAAAATAAGGGTTCGCGACAAATCGATAGGGTTCAACATAGTGCCCACCAAAGACAATTTATCCAAAGGATAATCTGAGAAAATGATCAGCGACATTAAAAAGACCCCGTCGTAAATAATGGCTAAAAATAACCATAGTAAAATGGCATAACCAAAACCTTTTATTCTGTTTTCGTTTGATAATGCGATATTAAAAGCCAAGGCTGTAAAAATGAACGTTAAAAAAGTTCCTGTGATTAGCAATAAGGAAAAATCCCAAATGGCATTAGACATAAACAGACCGTAAAAAACAAACGGAATGCCCAATCCTAAAATCAAACTCATGGACAGTGAAATAGCCACGCCCAGATACTGGCCTAAGAAAATGGACGATCGTTTTAAAGGCTGTGCCAATAAGAGCTCGGTAAACTCTTTGGAATTATAATAATACATGACCCCAAAAATGGTTCCGATCAGTGGTACCAAAACAATAATTACATTCATTAAAGTGATGACCGCTTTGGACAGGTCATTGTTTAAGAACAACAACACAACACCAAGCAATAAGTAGAATGCAAAATAGACGTAGCTCCAACGGCTACGCATGAGATCGTAAAAACTGTATTTTAATATTTTAAGCATGATTGTCGGTTAAAATGGATGCGATGGCATGTTCGAAATCCGGTTGATTGGTTTTGTCTTTGAGTTCGGTAATCGTTCCTTTAAAGTAGATTTTACCCTCCAAAAGAAATACGATTTCGTCTGAAATCTCTTCCACGAAACTCATAATATGTGAAGTAATCAAAATGGTTTTACCTTTGGCTTTTTCGGCTTGGATCAATTTTTTTAAGCGTAATAGGGAAATGGGATCCAGACCTGATGTTGGTTCGTCCAAAATGACCAAAGGACTATCAAACATAAAGGTTAATACCAAATTGACCTTTTGCTTGGTTCCGCCAGAAAGATTGCCCAGTTTTTTATCTAAAAAAGGTTCTAATTTAAACAGCGTGATTAATTCTTCATCCAAGTCCACATTCCCACGGAGATCCTTAATCATCGTAATGAGTTCCTTTACTTTTAAATTGTTTGGAAAGTTCGCTATTTGAGGCAGATAATCGATTTTATGTCGGTAATCAGAGCCGCTTTTTATATTCTCGCCCAATACCGTAATGGTCCCTTTATTAGGAATAACCATGCCCAAAATAGACTTTATAAGCGTTGTTTTTCCTGAACCATTGGGACCCAGCACGGCAAAAATACCGCCTTCTCCAATTTCTAAATTGAGGCCACTTAAGACCTCGTTTTTTCCAAATTTTTTATATAAATCTTTAATTTCTATCATGGTCTATCATGGTTGATACGTTTCATTCTTGGATTTTCGTCCATCAAATCATCTGGGGTAAATACTGGGGAAACTTTTTCAGAAAAATCTATCAGGTCTATAAACAGACTTCGCAATAGAATTATCGTTTCCGGGGTTCTATTCACAATATAGGAGAAGAGCTTTACGGGTCGGTATGGGACATCGCCTATGCCGTTTTTATCCAAATCGTAGCCGGTGTAATTGCTCCAAAAATTGTTATCAAATTTGTTGTCGTTAATTTTTCCATTATAGGAAATATCGAAGGAGTTGTAGAGAAAGTTATTTTCAATAATTTGATTATCATAACAAGCGCCTTTCACTCTAATGGCATACCCATTACTTATAAAATCATTGTTGCTGTACAACAGACGATTACTTCCTTCAACCGTAATGCCTACTGTATTTTCGATAAATTTGTTGTTGATAAGATTAACGTCGTTGACTTCCTTCAGGAGTAACCCATAAGCTGCGGTTCCCCAGTTTTTGGTAATGACATTTTTTTTGACTTCCATGAATTTTGAAAACATCAAGGCAATTCCAGCACCATTGGTTTCAAACACATTATTAATAACCTTGTTATTATTACTGAACATAAAATGAAGCCCATAGCGCACGTTGTTCTTACTAAAATTATCAGTGATGGTTATATTATCAGAAAATTCAAGATAAATACCATCGCGAACATTCCGAACATCATTGCCGCGTACTTCGACATTTTTACAATACCATAAGTGAATGGCATTTCCTGAGTTAAACTCCGTAACCGCCTCTCCGCGAACCTTGTTATTTATGACTTTGCCATTATTTGATTTTTGAAGATAAATTCCGAAGAAAAGTTTTTCCAAGTCTAAATTTTGAATGGTGAAGCCTTCACTCTTTATGAGTCTTACGGCAGCATAATCGGTGGTGTAACTCACGCCGACGTTGATAATCTTAAAACCATCGAGCGTCACATTATCGGCGCCAATGGTAATGATTTCGCCTTTTGCTTCGCCATCTATCGTGGGAAGACCTTCGCCAATTAGCGTAATGCTTTTATCGATTTTCAAATTGGACTCCTTGTAAATTCCCTTTTTAACCAAAATGGTATCGCCTTCTGCAGCTTGTTGTATCGCTTCATGGATGGTTTTGACGGCACAAGAAGAACAAACCGTTATGGTTTTTGACCATACGCTGGTCATGGATAACAATGCCGTTAAAAAGAAGACTATATAGTGTTTATTTTTCAAAATAAAATTAAATTTTATCAATACGAAGTTATTCTCTTGCGAGATAATAAAAAAAGTTGAACAAACAGATTTTAATAATGTTTCATAAATCGAATTTCTTGAAAATGAACACTTAAAAACCCGTGCAATTTCGAAATTTATAAAAAAACCTCAGCACTTGTTGATGGCTTTTAGTCTTTCAGAAACTGCTGAAGCCATTTTTATGTTATAATCTCAGATGATCCTGAATTTCTTTCCAGGTATAAGTTTTGCCTGTAAATTTTTCTTGGGCTTTCTTTCCGGCTTCTGCATTTAAAAAAGCGGAAAGATTCGCTCCCATTGGGCTTTGCAGATTTTCACTAATCAAGTAAGAAGCTTTTGTAGCATCAATCAATTCGCCCGGTTGATTTAAATCTGCCACCAAATAGTGCGCCATTTCGGTAGTTGCAAACTCATCCTGTAACGAGTGCACCATGCACTCAATGGCATCATATTTATAGGCTTTTCCCTTTGAAGTCACTAATTGCGAAGCATGTTGTTTATCCACAATAGTCATTTCGCAATAATGGCAAGCATCAGAACCATAATTTATAGGTTGCGGCTCAGCACTGCATGACGCCAATAAAAGGCTTATAATACCAAGAAAAATAAACTGTTTCATCTATTTGTAGTTTTATTTATAATTAATTAAAAATGTATAAAAAAGAATCAAGACACTTCGACAAGCTCAGTGAGCGCCGCTTCGCTTTTAGAATCAAGAACAAAGACTTAGTTCGTAAACTATTGCAAGTACGAGCGTTAAAGTTCGAGAAACAATTAATCCATCATTTTTTCTGATTTTAATTTACTTTTTTAGAGGCACTTTTTCCAACAAAGAAGGCTACTACGGTAAGCATCATGCCGATGAAGATCATATAAGCTCCAGCAGCTGGCCAAGAATCCACATCAAAGTTAAGCATCTTTTGATAACCAATTAGTGGCGGTTTATACGTCATTGGCGTACCATCCAGGTTTTCAAGTTTCATGATCGCTTTCGGATCTAAATCAGTTCCGTATTGTGTGAGCCACAGGTTGAAATCGTACATTCCCATGACGCCAAGGATTGACATCAGTATGAACCAGCCTAGAAACCATTTGTAACTCACTTTTCCAAAGAAACCCAGCAAACCGATGATCACTCCAAGTCCTACCATAATCCCTATAACCATAGGAAATACTTCAAACTCCCACATTTCTTCAACTTTGGGAATGGTTTTCATCCCGATGTAGTGGTTAAGACCGTCAATATTTTTAATATCAAATTCTTCAACACCTTCTATACCTTGAATATAAATATTCATCCCAAGCGGGTCTGGGTACTGAGGAGCGCCGAGCATAATATTCCACAATGGGAACTTAAACAGCCCTAATAACAACAGGGATCCTATTATCATTATTATACCAGCTTTTTTCATAATATTACTTCCCGTGAAACAGGAATCGTTTTTTAATTAATACTCAATTCCGTTTTGATAATCATCATTATAACAGTTGCATTCTACATGCTTATAGGATGAATTATCCCGTTTTATTTGAGATTCCTGCCTTTACATCGACATGCTCAGCAACCACGCAGGAATAGAAAGGCGAGAGCGATAAATCAACTCTCGCCTTGTGAGTATGGAAATAAACACTAAAACAAAATTTCCCTACCCTTATACTATTGGTAATCTATTTCAATTTAATCCTCACCTAAACTCCAGGACAATTCAATATTTGAATCTGCTGGACTCACACGAACATAACCTTGCATTTCTTGGTGAAGTGCAGAACAGAAGTCTGTACAATAGAACGGCCAAACTCCCACTTGTTTTGGTTCCCATACCAAGGTTTCAGTCGCTCCTGGAAGCACAAGCAATTCAGCATTATTAGCTCCAATTATAGCGAACCCATGAGGTACGTCAAAATCTTGTTCAAGGTTCGTCACGTGGAAGAAAACCTTGTCTCCTACTTTAATACCTTCGATATTGTCAGGGTTAAAGTGGCTACGAATTAAATTCATATACACGTGCACATCTTTTCCTTGACGCACAACTTTAGTGTCAGCATCAGAAAGCGCAGCATAAGGGTGCTTGTTTTCAGAAAGCTTATAGATTTTTCTAGAATTTTTTGCAATCAACTCCGCAGGAATAGCAGCGGCATAGTGAGGTTCACCAATGGTTGGGAAATCTAGTAAAAGCTCCATTTTATCTCCACTAATATCAAATAACTGAGCAGACTGTGTAAGCTCTGGGCCCGTTGGCAGGTATCTGTCTTTTGTAATCTTGTTTAAGGCTACAAAGTATTTACCAAACGGCTTACGTGAGTTACCTCCAGGAATCATTCCGTGTCCTACAGAGTAGAATACTGGCTGACGGTCTAAAACTTCCCAAGTTCCTACTCTCCATTTTACAACTTCCGAAGAGATAAAGAAGGTAGTATAAGCGTTTCCTTTACCATCAAATTCTGTATGCAATGGTCCTAATCCTGGTTGTTTAACTACACCAGCTAAAATATCTTCAAAGTTTAAGATTGGAATACCATACGCTTCACCATCAAATTTCTTGTTTTTAATAGCATCCAACATTTTGGTAAAACTATGAACTGTTAAGTCTGCAGAAAGCTTTCCGTTACCAATAATGTACTCACCTGATGGATCAACGTCACATCCGTGTGGCGATTTTGGAGTTGGTAAGAAATATACAGCTCCAGGAACATCCAATGGATTTACAGTAAGAACTTCTTTCATCATTGTAGAAGTTGCAGTATGCGTGTTTTCATCCATTATGTTATGTGCATAGTTGGCAGGAACTTTTGTACCTCCACCATTATTCACATACTCTTCAATTACTTTCCAGTTAACCGCAGCGATAAAATCTTTATCATTTTGGGAAGCGTTCACTTCTAATAAAGAATGCGCTTCTTCAGTGTTATAAGTGGTAAAGAAGAACCAACCGTGACTCTTATCTCGACCTGGGTGAGAAAGATCATAGTTAAATCCAGGCATCATCAATTGGAATTTAATTCCCATACGTCCCGTTTCTTGATCAACGCTAATAAAAGTTAGAGAACCTTTAAAGTTTCCTTTGTAATCTTTTATAGGCATATCTTTCTGTGGAATTGGCACAGAGAAACGTGTTCCCGCTACCACATACTCGGTATTCTCAGTAATGAATGATGAACTATGGTTCCCAGCACTGTTTGGAATCTCAATGATTTCTTCGGTTGCAAAGTTTTTCAAATCGATACGCGCAATTCGCGGCGTGTTGTTTCCATTGATAAAAATCCAACGGCCATCCAATTCACCTTTTGTTTGTGAAATATCAGGGTGATGCGAATCATCCCAAGGCACAAACCCGTATGATGTATTTAACATTGGCTTGGTCTCCTCACTATAACCATATCCATTTTCAGGATTTTGTGAGAATACTGGAAGAACCTTTAGCAAACGTCCTGATGGCAATCCATAAACACTTAGCTGGCCACTAAAACCTCCAGACATAAATGCGTAGTATTCATCATGCTCACCTGGAGCCACATACACTCTTTCTGCAGCATTAGATGCGAGACCACCTTGGCCTCCCTTGTGACCTTTTTTGTCATTCCCATTATTACAGCTAACCAATCCGGCAGCTATAACCAGGTAAAATAAAATATTAATTGATTTTTTCATTGTCCTATTGTTTGATTAAATTGTTTTAAAATTAGTTTGCTGGCAAGATTACTTTATCCACGACGTGAATAATTCCATTACCTGCGGGAATACTTGCTAAAATTTTAGCACCGCCCACATACACATCATCACCTTTAACTTCCACAGCGACACTTTCACCACTGGCCTGTCCAACTTTTTTGAATTTTTTCAAAAAATCTTTCGAATAATTCCCAGGAGTCACGTGGTTTTTCAAAATATAAGCTAGCTTTTCTTTGTTTTCAGGCTTTATTAACTCTTCAACTGTTCCTGCTGGCAAAGCATCAAAAGCTGCATTGGTTGGTGCAAAAACCATTAAAGGTCCAGCGTTAACCAGAGCGTTTTCCAATCCTGCTGCTTGCACAGCCGCCACTAATGTGGTGTGGTCTGGCGAACCGATGGCAATTTGGAGAATGTTTGGTGCTGATTCATCATTTTCAATAAAAGCCTGTCCTTGGTTTTTGGTTTGGACATCGCTTTTGGCGGAACCTTCGGTGGTTCCCGATCCGGTGGTTGTTTCATTTTTACAAGCTGCAAACACGAGTAATGCGCACGAAACAAAAATCATTTTAAGGATTGATTTCATATGAGTTTAGCTTTTGGTTTGTGAAAGGTTATTTAAGTATATCTATTATAGAGTTCTAAAATATTCCAAAATCTGTCTTGTTTGTTCTTCAGACATGTGTTGGTTGGCCATTGGTGAACCATTAAATTCGACTAACAAATCTTTAGCTAATGGATCTTTTTGGGTCATTTCGTCAGGATTCATGATCATGTTCATTACCCATTCTGGAGTTCTTCTTTCCAAAATTCCTTTTGGAGCTGGACCAATGAATTTTTTGTCTGCTTTATGACAGGCCGTACAGTTCATTTTGAAAACGCCCTCTCCTTTTTCAGCCATTTCTTTATCGATTTCTGGCGACAAGGTTACCGATTTAATTGGACCGATACCTTTGTTGGTCAAATCGACTCTTACCGAAGCAGGAGTAGCATCAACCGCTTTAGCTTCAGTTTTTTGTTCCGTTTTACCGTATGGAGAAGCCTCTTTCTTTTCCCCATTACCACACCCAGTAAGTATTGTTAATCCCAATACTGCAAAAATCATTAGTGTTTTTTTCATTTTGTGTTAGTTTTAGTTCTCAATTGAATTTTTTATTTATTGTTTTTAAACTACGAAGTCAGAATATGTCATTTTGATTTCCGATACCAAATTTAAACGCATTAAATAAAAGAATACATGATAAAAATCATATTTAGGATAATTTTGTCCTGTTTTAAAATTATTTTATAAAACCTTAATTACCAACACAAAAAAAACCTCGATTGCTAAGACTTGGAAAATATTTTTTGAGTGGAGAAATCAGAAAAAGATTCTCATAAAAGTGAAGTAAATCTGTGGTAAAACCTTTTTATTTCAGGTTTTTGTGCACGGCAGATTATAAATGAGAAGTTTGAATTTCTCTAGAGGAAGGTAAAAAAATCCCGAAGTATCTCTCGTCCGAACTTAAAGCTCATTTGGGATATACTTCGGGGAAATTATAAATGCTATTCTAGGGTATTCTATTGTTTATTAGTATAGGTAAACAACTTTGGTTTAAACACAAACATGGCCCAAGCCCAATTGTTGGTATTTTTGTGGTTACCACCTTTTAGGACTTGCATGGTTTCTGTGGCAAACATGTGCGAGTATCCCAATTGAAAATCGATATTATCGGCGATTTTATAACCAAAGGAAAAATCTATCTCAGTTCCTAAATAGTTGTCTTTTTTATGGCCCAAATTGTCAAATACATTCGCCGCAGATGAAAATAGATGGGGTACCAATTGCAAAGTCACTTTTTCCTTTTGATATTTTAAAGGCACACTGATGTCTAATAAACCCACAGAATTGATATGGTTGGCTACATAAAAATAGTCCATCCACCCGTTGAATTTATGATTGGTTCCAAATAAAGGGTTGAAAGAATTGAGCTTGTCTGAAGTCGTATCCATATCGGTACCAGATAGGATTTCAGCACCAACACCTACGGTAAACTCTGAAGCTACCTGATAATATAAGTTTCCTGCCATATTATATGCGCTTAAACTGCGATCAGCAATCTTTCCGGTTTGGAAATAAATAGACGCATCTGCCTTAAATTGTTTTTTTCCAAAAGAAGCAAAAGCACCTAATGTTTGATTGTAATCCACTTCCTGTTTTCCATTAGCTTCATAGGTAAAACCTGTGTTCAAAGCTAATAAGCTTAAATTCATATTATCCAAACTAGTATGGTACCATGCATATTGGAATGCCTTGTAGTTGTTGACATCATAATCTTTTTGAAACAATGTTTCATCCTGTTCATTCATTGCCAAACCAACATCCAAACGGTTTTTGGCATTAGGTTGGTAAGTGGCGATAAAAGCATCATGACTTCTACCCGCTTGTGCCCAATCCACATTTCCGAAAATTCGAGCGTCGTCATAAATAATTTCCTGACGTCCCATTTTGAATGAAAATTCAGAATCTAATTTGAAAGATGCCCAAGCTTCATGGATCGCTGTTCCGTTGACATCATTAACAGATAAAGTATTGACATCGCCCCAAACTCGGACGTTTTGCAATGAAATATACGCTTTCAGTTTTTCACTGCCATATTTGAAATTCAGTCTTGATCGCTGCGACACAAAAGTAGCCGCGTCAACGCCATCAGGAATTAAGGTTTTAAAACCATGTCGGTACTCAACACGAGGTCTCAATTGCAAATCCATACCAAATTCTTGGGCAAAAATGGTGTGACTCAACATGCCTATGCATGCGAAAAGAATTACTTTTTTCATAAGGTATTTATTAAAAACCCTTCATGTTTTTTTTGGATGAAGGGCTGGCTATCGGCAAGAACTATTAAGATTGGGAGATTACATTATGGCAGCGACTGCCTTTTCAATATTTTGAATCGTAGCATCGGAATTAACTCCTAAGCCTTCTTGTTGAAATACCATTTCGCCTTGATCATTAAACACCGTAATGATGTTGGAATGTGAAAAATCAATTGGAGAAATTTTCTTGTAATTCACAGCGACTACAGCGGCAAACTCCCTGGTATTATCCTCAGATGATCTCAGAAATAACCATGGCGCTTTATCCATAACATTTTCTTCAGCAAATGCTTTCAAACGCTCAGGCGTATCTGTATTCGGATCAATGCTAACCATAACCATTTTCACGCGTTGTTTTGTTTTTTTAGAAAGTCGCTCCTCAATATTTCGCATATCTGCCACCAATCGTGGGCAAGCTGCTTTACAGGAGGTATAAATCATGACCGCAACCAATACATCACCTTTTAAATCTTCAAATTGAAGATCTTCTCCATTTTGATTGGTCCAAGTCGAGGTAAGATTAAAAATAGAAAGGTCTGAAATTTCATCAGAAGCCACTTTTTTTTCAACCGCAACTTCTTTTAAATCCATCTTACAAACCGGACAAGATCCTGGTTCGTCGTAAGTTTTATCGCCTTCACATTTCATCGGACATTGAAAGACTACTGTTTCATCCGATGCTTTATTAGGTTCATTTTTACAAGCAGTAAATCCTATAAAAAGAATACTACACAGTATAAAAAAGGTTTTTTTCATGTGTTTAAATTTATTATTTTTCAACCGTCATACTTCGACTTCGCTCAGTACAAGCTTGCTTTTCGCTATCACTCATTTTCATGGGGATTATATTTTTAGCATGCTCGTTTCATGAGTATTATTGGGTTTCAATATCTTTGGCGCATCTAAATCCGAGATTCTTTATCGCGTAATTGGCCTTGATGCTGCCTCTAAAGGCGTAGCGCATAAATGCAGCATAATTCATTAAATCTGTAGCGCCTAAGGAAGCACTTCCACAGAACAGGTTATTGTCTTTTTCGTTATCTTTTCTTGACTCGCCAGAAAGTAACACCGAATTAAAATCGGAAGTCCATTCCCAAACTAGACCATGCAAATCATAAACACCCCAGAAGTTTTTTGGGTTTTGTCCAATTTGATTTTCGTTTGATCGTGGCGCTTCATACCAAGACAAGATTTGCTCATTGTAGGACTTTTTGATGCGGGCATCCTTAACGGTTTCGTCAGCCATCGCTGCATATTCCCATTCGTCCATGGTTGGTAAACGTTTGCCCTGACAGTCGCAATAGGCCTTGGCCGCAAACCAACTAATATAGGTGGCTGGACTATTCAGCTTTTCACCATCTTTGAGTTCAAAATCGTTTTTCCAATTTCGCAAATACATCCCATCGGCAAATATTTTTTTAGCATTTGATTTTTGCCATTGTGGAAATTTCTGTACAAACTTGATGTACTCTTCATTCGTAACAGGATAAACATCCAAATCAAAATCCTTGACCTCAACAACGGTGGAATCCCGTCCGTACAAAGGAATGTAGCGTGCACCTTTAATACGCGCCATATCTTCAGATTGCCCATAACTAAACATATGGAATAAGATCAAAACAAAGGACAATCTGAAGAATTTGGTACGCATTTTTTAGGTATTAGGTTTGAGGTATTAGTATTGGTTTGAGGTATGAGGCATGAGCTTTTAGGTCACATTAAACTCCAATTTCAAACGGTTTATAAAGCTCCTCAAAATATTAATATCATTTCAAGTATAAGTTCATTTTCAAGTTGAAGTTCAATTTCAACTTATTTTTTATTTTTTACTTTCTTGACCATTTCTGGAGTCACTACCGTTTTATTATTGCCCCAACTGTTGTACACATAGGTCAATACGTTGGCAACTTCTTCTTGTGAAATCATTTGTTTGGTCATGATACTGTTGTATTTCAACCCATTTACGGTAATCTCTCCACTTAATCCGTGAAGTACAGCATCAATAGCGCGATCAACATTTGCGTTCAAGAAATCTGATTTTGCCAACGGAGGGAATGCATTTGCAATACCTTGTCCTTCTGCTTGGTGACAGGCGATACAGGTTTGACCATAAATCTGTTTTCCGAATTTCATTTGTTCTTCAAATGATTTTGCAGGAATATCAGACTCTTTAATCTCATTGGTGGTAGGCATTTTTTGGATCCCTGGACCTTCTGGAAGATAAATATTATCCATAAGCTCACCAGAGTAGATTTTCTTATTCGCTTCTCCGGTTACATTCAACATGCCTAAAGCACCTTTGTTGAACGCTCTAAAAATAGAATGGTCCACTAAAATATAGGATCCTGGAACATCCACCTTAAACTCAATCATGGCTGCACCACCGGCAGGAATCAGCGTGGTCTGAACATTCTCATTGACCAGACTTCCGCCCTCAACAAACACCTTATCAAATATTTCTCCAATGATATGGAACGACGACACTAAGCCAGGACCTCCGTTACCCATAAATAGTCTAACGGTCTCTCCTACTTTAGCAGTCAACGCATTGTCGCCAGTTAAGGCTCCAACTTTACCATTAAACACTACATAATCAGCTTTTTCGTCAACCGCTTTTTGCATGTCAAAAGGTTGCAAGCCACGTTCACCGTTAGAACCTGCTGTATAAAAATCACCTTGCATCACATAGTATTCTTTATCCACTGGAGGTAATCCGCCTTCTGGCTCGATCAAAATAAGACCATACATTCCGTTTGCAATGTGCATCCCTACTGGTGCTGTAGCACAATGGTAAACATACAATCCAGGAGATAATACTTTAAAAGAGAATACTTTTTCGTGCCCTGGAGCAACAAAAGAAGATTCTGCACCTCCACCTGGACCATTCACAGCATGTAAGTCAATGTTGTGAGGGAGTTTGTTATCGGGATGGTTTTGTAAATGGAATTCAATCTCGTCGCCTACTCGGGCTCTGATAAAACTTCCTGGAACTGATCCGCCAAAAGTCCAATAAACATAACGTACGCCATCGGTAATTTCGCCCTCTGCTTCAAGGATTTCCATTTTGACGATGAGTTTTTTTGCTTTTCGATTTCCAACAGGCGCTGGCACGTGTGGTGGCGCGGTCAATTCCGCAAGCATCTCTCGGCTAACTGGAATATCTTCAGTTGCAGCATATTCCGTTTTTTTTTCTTTAAAACAGCTAAAGAGCAAAAGCACGGAGGCACATAGTACGGTAATTTTTAGTTTTGATTTCATAAGTATAATAGTTGTTTTAGTGTTTGATATATCAAAGATGAAAATTTAAAATAAAGTGAAATATGACAAAAATCATATTTCGGATAATTTCATCTGATTTAAAACATATAACACTTTAACCCCTTAAACCACCGTAACTACATGCTATAAATTAAAAGTCATCAACCGCTTATATTTTACCTACTATATTTTAAAAGTCATGACTGGCAGATTAGCACGGTTGGCCATATCTTCAGAAATACTACCTTCAAAAAAATGTGCCAATCCTTTTCTACCATGTGTTGGCATGACGATCAAATCGGCTCCAAAAACATTTGAAAAATTAATGATGCCTTTTTGTATCGTATAGTCCGACACATAATGCACCTTATTCAAATTGTTCAGATTCCCTTCGGCCTTCATTAAAAAGTTGGCCACGTCCTGTTCCATCTCGGCAGTACTTTTAAAATTTTCGCCTGGAACGTTCACATACAGTAAATTCACCGTTGAATCGGAACCCAAGGTATTTAACGCACGCTTATAGACATCGACACTTTCCTCAGAAAAATCAGAAGCATACACAACATTTTCGAAAGTAAGATTGCCAGGTTTTTGCTTAACAACCAAAACTGGCAGTTTGGAGTGGCGCACCACTTTTTCAGTATTTGAACCTACAAAAACTTCTGTAAACCCACTAACACCATGAGATCCCATTACAATCAAATCAGCACCATGCTCTTCAGCAACCTCGCTTACCTCACTAAAAACCTTGAAGTTTTTGACAATTGGAGTGACTTTGACACCTTCCAAAAAATCTCTTTTTAAGAATTCCTGAAATTTTTGTTCCGCCAGTCTTAAAAAAAACAACATTTTAGGCTGTTGGCTCTCTCCTGTAGCTGTGAATACGGCATTGGACATTTCTAACATGTGCAATGCGAAAATTTCAGCATTATTCTTTTTTGCCAAAATAGCAGCAGCCTCAAGAGCATATTCTGAATATTCTGAAAAGTCTATAGGTACAATTATCTTCTTCATAATTATTTTGTATTAATCTTATTAAAAGGTACGGTTATTTTTTAATAACACTAAGGTATTGAAAGATTCTATAAGTCGTATTACTTATATGGTCATTGAAAACACTTGTGTTTCTGGTTTTTTCCGTTTCAAAAGCACATCAAAAGCCATACAGACATTTCTTACAAATGGCCTACCCTTCTCGGTTACTTGCAATTGACCTTCACTGCGGACTAACAAACCATCGTGTTCCATTTCTTCCAAATGCTCTAAAATCTTAGGTAATTCTTCAAAATAAAGTTCCTTTTCGATCCAAGAAGTTTCAAAATGGCACATCAAATTTAGAATATGTTTTCTTACAATCAAGTCTTCCGCACTCAAAATGTGTCCTTTTACCACGGGAATTATATTTTCCTCTATCAAGTGATAATAATCCTCAAGATTTTTAACATTTTGCGCAAACCCGTACCAGCTATCGCTGATGGATGAAACTCCCAAGCCAATCATTGCCTTGGTTTTTGAAGCCGTATAGCCCATAAAATTGCGATGAAGCTGGTCATTCATCATCGATTGATAAAGCGAGTCAGACTCTAAAGCAAAGTGATCCATCCCAATTTCGTGGTAGCCCGCTTCTGAAAGTTGTGCTTTGCCTATTTCATATTGCTGTCGTTTTGCTTCTCCTGACGGTAAATTGCTTTCATCAAATCCACGCTGGCCATTACCTTTAATCCACGGCACATGCGCATAACTGTAAAATGCAATGCGGTCGGGTTTCAATAGTTTTGTTTTGGCTATGGTTTCTTTAACATGCTCCTCGGTTTGAAAAGGCAATCCAAAAATAAGGTCATGCCCCACCGAAGTGTAACCAATGGCTTTCGCTTGTTCAGTAACCCGTTTGACATTTTCAAAAGGTTGCAGGCGATGAATGGCTTTTTGAACCGTTTCATTATAATCCTGAACACCAAAACTGACCCGTCTAAAGCCGAGGTCATAAAAAGTTTTTAAATGTTCCTCTGTCGTATTATTTGGATGTCCTTCAAAGCTAAACTCATAGTTTTCAGACAGTGTGGCACGATGTAAAATACTATTGATAAGCAAACTCAAGTGCACTGGCGAAAAGAATGTTGGCGTACCACCACCAAAATGCATTTCCTTTATTTTGGGTTTTGACGGCAGCAAATCGCAATATAAATTCCACTCTTTCACTAAAGCCGTGATATAAGGAATTTCAACACTATGCTGCTTTGTGATGCGCTTGTGGCAGCCGCAAAAAGTACATAAACTCTCGCAAAATGGCAGATGGATGTAAAGACTTATCCCTTCTTCTGCATTGCTTTCAGTAAAAGCTTTTAAAAGTGAATCCTTCCATCCCTGCATATTAAAAGTTTGCTCGTCCCAATAAGGAACAGTCGGGTAACTGGTATATCTTGGACCAGCAACGTTGTATTTATCAATTAAAGACCTATTCATTCTTATTTGATTAAATTTGATTCAAAATTATCGTGAACACGCTATTAAAACTATGATATAAGTCATGTGAACTCTTCAATTAAAAGTAATTTTATCAGCATTTAAAAACGAAAAACGCTTAATGGTCGGACCCTATCCTATAATTCAAGTAGGAGTATTCATATAAAAAACCGTAATTTTATTAATTAAACACTAAAACCACTACCCATGAAAAGATTATCACTAATGCTCATTGCCGTTTTTGCTTTGACTTTGACTAACTCTTGTAAAAACGATAAAAAAGAGATTACAGTAGAAGAAACAAAGAAAGAAATGCCAATGGTCACCAAAGCTCCTGAAGTTAAAAAACTTGAAATTGCATTAGAACCTAAAAGCGATAGTAAAGTAAAAGGCAGCGCTGTTTTCACTGAACAAGATGGTGTTGTCACTATGGTTACAGTCCTTAGCGGAATGACGCCAGGCGAACATGCTATCCACCTTCACGAAAAAGCAGATTGCTCAGCAGCCGATGGCACCTCAACTGGAGGCCACTGGAATCCAACCAAGCAACCTCACGGCAAATGGGGAAGCGCTGAAGGTTACCACAAAGGCGATATTGGAAACCTTACCGCTGACGCCAATGGTAACGGAACCATTACTTTTAGCACTGACGAATGGTGTATTGGCTGTGACGACGTTAACAAAAACATCATAGGAAAAGCAGTGATCGTCCATCAGGATGTTGATGACTTTAAAACCCAACCTACAGGTAATGCTGGAGGGCGCGTAAGTTGCGGAGGTATTATTCAATAATTCAAGAATACAAAACGATAACGAATTGAGCCACTTTAAAAAAAGTGGCTTTTTTATTTCCAATTATCATCCGCTTTATGATCCTCTAAAAAAACGATATGCAACTAGAAGTAGTGATTATAAAATTTAAGCAAAAAGACGAGAAAGCAGTTGAAGAGTAGTACCGGATGTATGGCAATAGAATGCAAGGCGTCTCTATAATATTGTGAGAGATCATGATATTGCAGAAAAAGTCATTCTGGACATTTTTATAAACATGCCGAACATACTAAACTAACCATACCAGCCAGACATGCATTCTGGCGTTTTTTTTTAAACGGACAGAAAGTCTTTTGCATTGGTGAAATTTATGATAATTAATTTATGCCAGTATTCTCCAAGGATGAGTAAATCCGTGAAAATTCGTGAAATTCGTGTCAAAATATTTAGAAGCTAAAGCAAGATGCACTAAGGTACAAACCAGCCCGACGAACGTTCTGACGGGGTTTTAACTTAATTTGAGACCAATAAAAATTCAGCAACCTGATTAGAGTGCTGAATTTTTATTTTAGTATCTGAACAAAGAATTTCTAAATAATTTTAAACATCGCGGCGGAAAGCGATCTCCTCCTTAATAAAGTCAATTCCTTAAAGACTCCTACTGTTTTATAAACTTTTCTGAATGGGTGTAGTTCGACGGGTAAGCTCCTACTTGCAAGGATAAAGGTCTCAGGACAAATTCAAAGTCCAAAGATTCCACCTTACCATCTTTGCCCAAATGGAATTGCATAAACTCTTCACGTTGCGCAGGATTTTTCCAAACTGCTCTAAAAGTGTCATAATGCCAATGCTCAAGCTTAGCTTCCAAGTCTTTAGAATCCCAAAAGCGCAACACCAAATCCTTTCCATCACGTTTAACTTCTACTTTTCCGTAACCTGGAGACTTATATATCCCTAGATAATCATCTCTATCCAAACTAGATTTTGAACTCTTTGCTCTGGCTTTATGGATTTTCTCGCGTGCTAACAAGGCGCGTTCATAAGAGATCAAATAGCTTTGTAAATAGCGGTCATTCCAGTCCACCTTGCTTTCTCCCAAATAGGCATCCATGACCTGAAAGGCAACGGCATTTCCCAAGGAATTGAAATTATTACCCACCACGATAATTCCCAAATCCAACTCTGGCATCAAATACATCGCCGTATTAAAACCGTCGGTCGCACCACCATGAGTCAGCACACGCTTTCCTTTATAATCGCTGATATTCCATCCAAAACCATAACTTCCTTGCCCTGACAACGCATTTGCTGGTCGCTGTACCATTTGAGGTTTGTGGATTTCGTTCATCTCCTGCGCACTGACAATGGCTTTTCCATTATAGGTCCCTGAATCGCCCAATTGCATCAGCATCCATTTATTCAAATCATTTATTGTAGAATTCACACCGCCTGCTGGACCAGCATTATCCCAGTTTCGTCTTTTAATCGGCACTACTTTGCCATCGATCTCCTGATGTGGATACGCCAGATTATCAGTGCTTTTTAATTGCGTGATACTGGTTGTGCTTGAATGCATTTCAAGGGGCTCAAAAAGTCGTTCTTTCAAAAAGGCATCCCAAGTGCGGCCATCCACATGTTCAATGATCTGTCCTGCCAATGAATACATGACGTTGTTGTACACAAATTCCGTACGGAAAGGTTTTTCCAATTCCATATAGCGCATCTGATAGAGCACGCTATCCCTTGAACTATTGGTCATAAACTGCAGTCGGTTGCCTAATATCCGTCCCAAGCCCACTTGGTGCGTCAGTGCATCACGAATGGTAATTTCCTGAGTGACCCACGGATCCTTTAACTGAAACCAAGGGATGTGTTTGGTGATTTTATCATCCCATTTTATTTTTCCTTCGTCCACTAAAATACCAAGAGCAGCGGCCGTAATATTTTTACTGACCGAGGCAATACTAAAAATGGTATTGGCATCCACCTTCTCCCCACTTCCCAATCGTTTTTCTCCAAAGCCTTTGGCATACACCACTTCGCCATTTTTTACAATGCCCACGGCCATCCCAGGTATTCTCCAATCTTTTCTCCCCGATTCTATCCAAGCATCAAAGTTCTCTGGGAGAGATTCTTGAGCAAAAAGATTGAAAGAAAAGAAACTTAGAAATACAAAGAGCGCAAAGGTATAGCAGCTGAAATAATTTTTGGTCATGGCAATAGGTTTTGCGCTAATATAGTTACAAGTTTGGACAATTGTAATTGGATGATGAGCTTCCTGATTTTCAATATACTTTCTAGCTGTACTCTAAAAAAACATATCAAGAGGAATATGATGAGTTTATGGAGACTTATAAGTTTGAGAGATTTGAGGACTGAGGAGGTTGGACTAAAGCCCACGTCACGTCTTTCGTCTTACCCCCAGCTGAAGCTGGGGTTATTCCAACGCTATTAATATCCATAATACCGAATAATCCCAAGGCTTTAGCTCATAGTTATAAAACGGAAACCAATTCTAGTTCCCCAACTTATAAAATCGCGTAGGACGATATTTATTCTCAATCTGCAGCTCCTTTTTAAGCGTTCCCTTTCTATCCAGAGAATACAGACCGCTAAAGTTACCCGGAATCGCGTTAGGCACAACTATAAAAAGTTTATCGTCTATGATATTAAAAATATTCATACGCGCCGACGGATTGGAGGTGGGAATATCCAATCTGGTAAAATTTTGTGGATTGTCGGTGTCAAATTCGTAATACGACAGTTCTAAACCATTTCTGGTGGATACATCTTCACTGGAAGTGAATAAATAAGGATCTTTAGATATATGAAGGTATAATTTATTATTATAGGATGTAATGGACTGGGCAATTCTACCCTCGCCAAAATGTGATTCAATATCGATCTCCCAATCTCTATCAAAGTCGGTCTCACCGGCCTTGATTCGAAAAACCTTGGAAGGATCATGTTTGCTAAATTGATTCCAACCCCAGGAGCAGAAATAAAGATTTCCATCTTCGTCTTTGGTTGTGGGATTATTTTCAGAGACATAAAACCCCACCGTTTTAACACCTGCATAGGAGATGATTTTCTCAAAACTAAAACTCGGAATATCAATGACGGCCAAATAAAAATTGTTATCAGTTTCTGGAATGATATTAAAACTGGCCTCTTTCAAGAAAACAACACTCACATAAAGTTTATCGTCTTGATAATCCATGACCAGAGATCCTGTCCGTATTAAATTATTACCATACTCATCCTCAAATTCTGCATCCGGCCGAAATGCTTTGATATTATCGCGCAGATTTAAGGATTCGCCTAATTGCATAGTTAGCGGATTGAACGATTGGATGGTCTGACCGCCAGTATCTTCATTAAAATAAAAACCGAGATTTTCATTGTACAGCACTAATTTGCGCGAAGGAAATAGATTGTCCTTTCCAATAAATATTTCGCTTTCGATGAAAATTTGCTCAGAACTGTTCAAACTTAATCGAAACAAACCAGGTGTAGAAGAGAACCCTCGTTTATCCTTGGCCATACTAAAGATATAATTCTTAAAGAATTGGTGCCCCGACGACGTTGAGGGATCGGAATTGATAAATTTTTGATTCTCCTGAATCAAATCATACGTTTTATTAGGATCTACATCATCTAAAGTGAAACTAAAAAACCGTGTAATATTAGCAGTGGATGCATCTTCTGTAGCTAACACATAATTAAAACTAGAATAATCACTTTTTGGAATTTTATTCGCGTCGTCAAGATTGTTCACTTCACATGAGATGAATCCCAACAATAGGAAACAAAAAAAGGCTTTATAAAATATTTTAAACTTCATCATATTAGAAACTGTAAGTTATTTTCGCTCTAAAATGTCGCCCCGGGCTTTGCATTTTAAATTCGTTATAAACATCTTCATTAAAGACATTTTTTAATTCTGCGCTAAAAGAAATACTCTGTTTTGAGAAATCTCGCACATAAATAAATCCGAAATTATGCGTTTGTTGATTCGGAATGATGCGGCTGGTATTAATTTTTGAATTACCGAACAATCCTAGAAAACCGTTAGGCTCAAATTGTTTTTCAATATAATCAAGATAATATTGATGCACATAGGAATAATCCCAGAAAAAAGAGAGATCGGTAGACAAATTCAACACTTCTTTAACATTATAGGATGCGCTAAAATTTCCGTAGTAAAAAGGCATATTAGCAATTCGCGCGTTTTTAAAATGCTCCTTGTTTTCATAACTATCATTAGACGATTGTAAGCGAAAGTCATTCCAAGTTAAATTTCCTGATAAACGCAAATTATCTAAGGGCTCATAATGGGCCTGAAGTTCCACGCCAAATCCTTTGACATTATCCAAATTGAGAAAAGTAGCTTGATATTGGTTGATGTCTTTAAGGCGAATCAAATTTTTGGTATCGCGATAATACGTGTTTATTTCAAAACCATAAGTTTCGGCGGCAAAGGTATATCCCAAATTCATGTTCCTACTTTCCTCAGGAGTCAGTTCGTAATTAGCGATAATAAAGTTATTATCTCCAAACAATTCTTGTTGTTCGGGCAATCGGAAGGTGTTTTCGTAAGATAATCGGACGTAGCTTTTAGCGTTGACATTGTATTTTAAAGCTTGTGAAAAGCTCAAGCCGGTATTGACCACATCTTTATTTATGATATTTTCTTCCAATGGATTTTCGGACGCATTATACTGCCCGACAAAATTTCCTAAGAGGAATTTAAATTGGGTATTCGATTCCAATTTACGATCGAAAAATTGTGAATTTAAAGCAAAATTGGTAATCAACTTATTGTAGTTGGTGCCATTCAGATTAAGGTCACCAACGTTTGACTTTCGGTTGTAATGGCTAAAAACCGTATTATTTTCTATTTGAAAATATTCATTGATTAAGTAGTTAAGGTTGGTACGTGAGGTAAATTGTTTAAAGTTGTTTTCTAGATAGCCCTTATCCAAAAGCATATTTCCCATTTCTGATCCAGAATTAGTAGGATGAGCAACGCCTTTCCAATCATAATACACATTTTTTGCCAAATCAAAGATCTCAAAATAGATCTGACTAAACACCAAAAACTGATTGACACTTAATCTGTTTTCAAAGAAATGATTCTTGTATTTAACAGAAGGAATAAAGTTCCCACGCTCTCGACGGTATACTTCTCCGAAAGGGCGTGCTCGCGAAAAGGGATCGTTTTGAATTTCCTTTTTCAAACCATAAGAATTGACTTTAAACTCAATGGATTCTGCCCACGATAACTTATAGGCTTGTAATGAGAACTCTAAAGAATGCTGGTTAAAAGCATTGTGAAACAAGCGCTCTCTTATATAAGCCACCTTACCACTATTGGGATCTTTGTAAGGTAGATCATCCACCTTATAATTGTTTTTTGAATAATTGTAAAAACTATTCACTCCAAAATACAAGTGCTCATTTAATTTAATACTGGCGTTGGCAGTGGCAATATGGGTGTCAAAAGATCCGGTTTCATAGGATACCGTACCAGAAGTTTTATTAATGTTTTTAGGCACAATGTTGATCGCACTGCCTAAGGCATCTACCCCTATTTTTGTAGGCAATACCCCTTTATAAATTTCCACGCGACTGATGGCATTAGTCGGCACTTTGGTTAATCCATAGTTGGATCCTAGATAATCTATCGGAATATCATCGTAAAGGAACTTTACGGCATTGCCTTGAAAGCCACCCACAATAACATTGCTTGTAGATCCCAAGCCGCCTATATTTCTGATTTTAACCCCCGGACTTTTATCCACCAAATCTTCTACAGAATTGGCACGTCGGGTATTAGTTTCTACAGAAATAATATCCGATTTGATGGCGCTGTTTTTCAATTTCTCACTTAAACTTAAAGTTTTAAGCCTGACTTCATCCAAATCGTAAGTCATCATTTCAATGTGAAGGATCACATTCTGTACTTCGCCAGACTTAATTTGTATGGTTTCAATGCCGAATTGAAAACCGTCGTAAATGGGATAGATATTATAATTTCCAGGAGGAAGGTTTTTAAAAATAAATCTGCCTTCCTTGTTGGTCAGCGTTTTACCATTGGTTTCAACCAACCGTATTTCAACATTTTCCACTTGATCATCAAGGGCATTTATAAGTTTCCCTTGGATTACTCCGGTACTTTGTGAAAGGACTAAGAGAGGAAAAAGTATTAAAAGTAAACATGTAAAATTCCTAAACATAAATGGTGGAAAGATTTTTATAACGCTGCTTATTTTATCTGAATTGGGCACATTCCATAGTATCTTAAATTAAAAGATACCTTTGAAAATGCGCCCGGTCAGATTAGTAAAGCCCTTTGTGGGGCTTTCTACACTTTAATAGGACTGCTTATTTATTATCAAAAAACCCGCAATAATAAGATGAACCATCAGGATTCGTTAACACGGGAGATTTACTTCTATCAATCTTCTGTTTTACCAAAGTGAATTTGGCTTTAGATCCATTACCCAATTCTCCATTGAAAGTAATTACTGATTTGCCTTCCACTTCCTTTACTACAATATTTTCAGGTGATAACCCAAAGTGATATCCAGGTCTTTTTTTATTTGTTTGAATGATTGCAAAATCTTCCATATTACCTTCCCACGTCCAAAATTCAGCGGCGTAAGGATCGAACAATTGATATTCACCATCCGTTAATATGAAATAAAACTTGGAATCTGCACGAAATTCATAACCCGTAATGAGTTCTACGATACAACCATCGCTTGCAGGAATCCCCCCTTCAGTCATGGTTATAAAATCAACATTGGTCAATTGCCAATCGCCGACTAAGTTCACTTCTTCTTTAGTAGCATTATCATCATCACTAGAACAGGAATAAAATACCATTCCAAAAACGACAGCACTCAATAAAACTAATTTTTTCATGAAATTTGATTTTTTTTAATGTGGTGCAAATTTAAGGCTTATTTAGACTAGGACTAAATGGAATGGGCGGTTTTTATAATGCTCGCGGAATAAAAGTATCGAAATAAGGTTTTAAAATATTTCCTAAATCACAACACGAAATTTAACACCATAACTGGAACTTTCAAAAACAACAAAAGACCATCATCTTAACAAAATAATTACTATTTTTAAGCGTCATCAAAGTTTGCCGTTGTTTAGTTAAATCCGAGTTGTCTCAGAGAACTTATACTAAAACCGGCCTTTCTTTAAACCGAAATGCAAAAAAAACAATTGTATTTAAATTATAATATCTAATAATATGAGCGACGAAAAGAAAAAACTAACCTCGGTATCCGGCAGGCCGATTGCAGAAAATCAAAATGTAAAAACTGCAGGCAGAAGAGGTCCGATGCTTCTGGAGGATTTTTGGTTCTTAGAAAAGCTGGCGCATTTTGACAGAGAGGTTATTCCTGAAAGAAGAATGCACGCCAAAGGTTCTGGTGCCTTCGGAACATTTACCGTAACTCACGACATCACGAAATATACGAAAGCCAAGATATTTTCAGAAATAGGCAAAAAGACAGATATGTTTGCGCGCTTTTCAACCGTTGCTGGAGAACGAGGTGCCGCTGATGCCGAACGAGATATCAGAGGTTTTGCATTGAAATTTTACACAGAAGAAGGCAATTGGGACTTAGCAGGAAATAATACGCCTGTGTTCTTTATGAGAGATCCATATAAATTTCCTGACCTTAATAAAGCAGTCAAACGCGACCCGAAAACAAACTTAAGAAGTGCTAATCATAATTGGGATTTTTGGACACTTTTACCAGAAGCATTGCATCAAGTCACTATTTTAATGAGTGACAGAGGTATTCCAAAATCATACCGACATATGCACGGTTTTGGCAGTCACACCTTTAGTTTTTTAAATGCTGCTAACGAACGTAGCTGGGTAAAATTCCATTTTGTAACCGCACAGGGCATTCAAAATTTAACCGATGAAGAAGCCATGCATATCGTCGGAAAAGATAGAGAAAGTAACCAACGTGATTTGTTTGACGCAATTGAAAAAGGAAATTTTCCGAAATGGCATTTGAAAGTGCAAATTATGCCCGAAGCAGATAAAGACTACCGTTTCAATCCGTTTGACCTGACTAAAGTTTGGCCACACGCTGATTATCCACTGATTGATGTTGGTGTCATGGAACTCAACAGAAATCCTGAAAATTACTTTGCAGATGTGGAGCAAGCAGCGTTTAATCCTGCAAACGTGGTTCCAGGAATTGGATTTTCTCCAGATAGAATGTTGCAAGGCCGTTTATTCTCTTATGGTGATGCGCAACGTTACCGATTAGGTGTGAATCACTACCAAATTCCTGTCAATAAACCACAATGTCCGTTTCACAATCCACATCGTGATGGCGCCATGCGCGTAGACGGCAATGAAGGATCAACGCTTCATTACGAACCAAACAGCTATGGCCAATGGGCAGAGAGTAAACAATTTGCTGAACCTGCCCTACATTTAGAAGGCGATGCTTTTCATTACGACCATAGAAAGGATGATGATTATTACACCCAACCTGGCAATTTATTCCGACTAATGACGCCTGCACAACAGCAAGTATTGTTTGAAAATACAGCGCGACAAGTTGGTGGTGCCGAGAAATTCATTCAGGAACGGCATATTGGGAATTGCTATAAGGCCGATCCAGCATACGGAATAGGCGTTGCAAAGGCGTTAGGCATGAATATAACCGATATCGATTTTAACATCAACAATGTCGAATATTAGTAACTAAAGTGCATTAAAAAATATGGTCATGAGATTTTTGATTCTTTTAGTACATACTTAATGAATATTCACGAATACGATAACATCATCGTTGGCGGTGGATTGGCAGGCATATCAGCAGCCATCGAACTTCTGGATAATCATAAAAAAGTTCTTATAATTGAAAGGGATATCAAAGAGAACTTCGGAGGATTGGCAAAAAAATCCTTCGGAGGCATTCTATTTTCTGGTACACCTCTCCAAAAAAGAGCGGGAATTAAAGATTCTCCCACCTTACTTTTTGAAGATTGGATGCGTTACGGCGCATTCACTGAAACAAACAGTTTAGGCGCACAATGGGCTAAATTTTATTCAGAACATTCAGTTTCTATTATTTATGACTGGCTCATTGCTAAAAAAGTCGATTTTCTTCCTGTGGTCAACTGGCCAGAACGCGGGATGGATGTCAAAGGAAATTCAGTCCCCAGGTGGCATATCACCTGGGGAACTGGATATGACTTGTCCAATAAAGTTGTAAAACACTTGTTGAATCATCCCAATAAAGGAAATCTGGAAATTAAATTTCAACACAAAGTGACCTCTATTCTTATAGAAAACAAAAAGACCATTGGAATTGAAGTTCTCGATGAAACGACACAAGAGAACTTAATCCTAAAATCTAAAAATGTAATCATTGCCTCAGGCGGAATTACAGGTGGCGATTTAAAATTGGTCAAAAATAATTGGCTTCCCGAATATGGGACACCGCCAGACACCCTATTAAATGGTTCTCATAAATACGCAGATGGCACCATTCATCTAAATTTAGAACAACAAGGCATACCTTCCACCAACTTAAACAGACAGTGGCACTACGCCGCTGGGATTCCCACACCACATCCTGAACAAGGAAAATTCAGAGATGGCTTGAGCTTGGTGCCTCCCCGATCGGCTATTTGGGTTGACGCCATAGGAAAACGATTTGATCCGCCCCTTGTGCCATATACGGATACGTCGTATTTTGTAGAACATATTCTAAAAACAAAGGAGCAGTATTCATGGAGTATTATGAACCGAAAAATTGCCCTTAAAGAATTGGCAGTTTCAGGTTCGGAATATATGACGGCTTTCAGAAACAGGAACAAATTACAGATGATCAAAGAGGTTTTATTTGGAAACAAAGCCTTAATAAACCGATTGATTGAAGAATCAGATCACTTTGTAGTTGCCGATACGCTTGAGGAGTTAGTTAAAAAAATGAACCAACAACCGGTCACGAATGCGGTAGATATAGAAATTCTGAAAAAGGATCTGCAAAGTTATGATGACGAGATTGATCGTGGAAAATCCTATTTTAATGACGAACAATTGCGACGCTTAGTCAATTTCAGACTGTACCGCGGCGATAAAATCCGAATTTCTAAATTTCAAAAAATTCTCGATCCAAAAGCAGGACCATTAATTGCAGTGAAGCAATATATTTTGAGTCGAAAAAGCTTGGGCGGCATCCCTACCAATTTAAATTCACAAGTCATTGATAAGGATGGCGAAATCATCTCAGGATTATATGCTGTGGGAGAAGCTGCCGGATTTGGCGGCGGTGGCATTCATGGCGCACGTTCGTTAGAAGGCACTTTTTTAGGATCATGTATTTTAACAGGTCGCGTTGCAGGAGCAAACATCTCGGGAATAAAACTTTAAAATTAAAATTGAATATGAAATGAGCGTGTTGAAAATTTTAATACCCATGAAACAGCTCCTTAACAAACAGATTTTTAGCATTAAATAAAATAAACACATGAATCGAGCATGCTAAAAGTTTTCCCCCTTTGGGAATTATTAATTGCGAATAGCATGTTACCATTGAAAAACAATAAAAATTATAACATGAAAAAAACAGGTGCATGGTTAGTCGTTAAAGCATTAGAGCAACTCCCTATTTCGCATACATTTGGTGTTCCTGGAGTTCATAACACAGAGATTTATGACGAATTAAACAAGTCTGAAAAAATCAAACCAATTTTGGTTACCCATGAAGGCGGTGGCGCGTTTATGGCCGATGCCATCAGTCGTACATCAGATAGCATTGGAACTTTAGTCATTGTTCCTGCAGCTGGAGTGACGCATGCCTTAAGTGGCATTGGCGAAGCTTTTTTAGATGGCATTCCTATGCTGATCATCTCGGGCGGGATTCGTACCGATGTTAAAAAAAGTTATCAACTTCATGAATGGGACATGCACTCGGTTTTGAGCGGCATTACTAAAAAGACCTATAAACTAACGAAGCATGAAGACATTATGTCTAGCGTTTTTGAGGCTTATAATATTGCAACTTCCGGATGTCCTGGCCCTGTTTTTATAGAAATACCAACCAATGTTCAATTGTTTAAAGGCGAAGTTTCAGAAATATTAACTTATAAAAAACAAGACAACACACCAACCGTACTCGCGTCTCAAATAGACGAAGCCATTCGAATTATTTCAGGATCTAAAAAAGTGGGACTGTTTTTAGGTTGGGGTGCTAAAGAAGCCACTGCTACAAGCATCCAAATTGCCGAACGACTAAACGCTCCAGTATCCACAACACTACAAGGCTATAGCGTATTTCCAGGCGATCACGAATTATTTACAGGCATGGGTTTTGGTCCTGCATCGGTACCCGCTTCAGAAAACGCCTTTAAAGATATTGATTGCTTAATTGCCGTAGGCACACGGTTTGCCGAAATCCCAACAGGAAGCTATGGCGCCACAGTTCCAGAGAACTTGATTCATATTGATATCGACAAAAATGTTTTCGATAAAAACTACAAGAGCAAACTCGCCATTGAAGGCGATGCAAAACAGGTTTTAGAAAGCTTATTGACAGAACTAAAAAATAAGAATATCACAAAAAACAATTCTAATTTAATTAGTTCCATTGCAAAAGATAAACAAGCGTATTACAAGGAATGGTCTGATTATAAATTTGATAGGGTAAATCCGTATCTCTTTTTCAAGAGTTTAAGAAGCCATTTGGATGACGACGCGATTACAGTTGTGGACGACGGTAATCACACCTTCCTGACCGTTGAGTTATTTCAGAATTTAAAAAGTAAACATTTAATCAGCCCGACCGATTTCAATTGCATGGGTTACTGTGTTCCTGCAGCCATCGGCGCTAAATTTGCCAATCCAAACAAACAGGTTATTGGAATCGTTGGTGACGGTGCATTTCTGATGACTGGATTGGAGTTGTTAACTGCAAAACGGAATAATTTAGGAATCGTGATTTTCGTATTTCATGATGGTGAGTTGTCTCAAATCTCACAAGGCCAAGAAATCCCTTATAACCGAAAAACCTCCACCGTTTTGGGCGATTTCAACATCGATGGCATTGCGCACGCCGTTGGTGCGGAATATTTGCTCATTGAAAACGATGCTCAGACCGATCAAATTATTAGTACGGCACTTAAATCTGCTCAATCAAATAAAACGGTGTTGGTGGATATTCATATCGATTATAAAAAGCGCACCCGATTTACGAAAGGTGTCGTGAAAACTATTTTAGGGAATTTTCTCTTAAAGGATAAAGTTCGGTTTATTGGCAGGGCAATGACACGAAAGATTTTGGGGTAGGTGTAAAATGAACCAAGATACTTCGACAAAATCAGCAACCGCCGCTGCGCTGTTAGAATTAAGAACATAGACTTGCATCGTTAAGGGTTCCAATGATAACATTTGAATTTCACAATCAAACATAATTATATGAGACGACCAATTCTTAAGAAATTGATTATTTTAGTTCCTAGTTAAAAATAAATACTAAATTTTCATAATTTGCTGTAAACGTTACAGCATTTATAATCATAAAAAACAATAAAAATGGCAGATCAATTTGACTTAATACCCGGCAATTCATTAATCACAAAAACTCCAGAAGAAGGACGACAATTAGCTGTAAAAATGGCACGACTTATCATAAAAGTTACGCAACCAGACGCAGCGGTTAGAGAGAAACTACGCCCTGTATATGCAGACGATGCGGCCATGCTAATCGCCATTGGTCAAACTGTGGCCACCGAATTTGCAACCATTGCTGCGGCAAATAATTACTGGAGAATCGGGAAAAAACTGTGACCTTAAAAAAGCACACACTCATAAAAAAAAGAGTTGGGTGGCAGTTTTCATAGTTCTTAAATTAATAAGGCAAGGCTTAAATATCAATGATTCAATAGTGGATTCATCCTTACATACTTTTTTAGCGTAGAGGGTTTTATGAGATTCTACAATTCGACTGTTTCCACAAAAAAGTAAAATGCCAGTTTACTTGATAAAGTAAATCGAAAAAAGGAAAAACAATACTTTAGCAATAAGAGAAGATTACCATGAAAACATAAACACTTATTGAATTCGCCTAAAATTAAAACAATCCAAACTTGACAATTAATCAACACAAAAAAAATCAACTTTCAGACCACCAAAATCAGTTTATTCAACATAAAAAAGAAGGTAACACAAATTCCTTTTATCAATAAAAATAAAAACAAGTATCTTTACACCGATTGATTTAAGATAAGGAACGCATGATTCTAACCAGTGAAAACATCCTATTAGTTGGCTCTATATTACTTTTTATAAGCATTATTGTAGGGAAAACTTCTTACAAATTTGGAGTCCCAACATTAATACTGTTTTTAGCCATAGGCATGCTGGCTGGTTCCGATGGTATTGGCGGCATCAGTTTTGACAACCCAAAAACCGCACAGCTCATTGGTGTTGTTGCCCTTAACTTCATTCTATTTTCTGGTGGTCTCGACACCAATTTTAAATCCATAAAACCCATTCTTAGAGAAGGACTTGTACTATCCACCATCGGTGTTTTGCTCACGGCAGTTTCACTAGGAACATTTGTGTATTACGTTACCGACCTAACCATCTATGAAAGCATGCTATTGGGTTCTATCGTTTCATCAACAGACGCAGCCGCCGTTTTCTCTATTTTACGTTCGAAAAGTCTCGCGCTAAAAAAGAACCTCAGACCTACACTGGAGTTGGAAAGCGGGAGTAACGACCCCATGGCCTATGTACTGACTATTGCGTTTTTAACCTTAGTCATTAACCAAGACATGAGTTTAGCATCCATTGTTCCCATGTTTTTTCAGCAAATGATTTTGGGTGCCGGTGCAGGTTTTGGCTTTGGAATAGCGAGTAAATTCATCATCAACAGAATCAGGCTCGACTTTGAAGGCCTCTACCCTGTTTTGGTTATCGCTTTAATGTTCATCACATTTTCAGCAACAGATTTTGTAGGTGGTAACGGCTTCCTCGCCATATACATTTGTGCGCTGTACTTAGGAAATCAAGATCTCATCCATAAGAAAACCATATTAAAAATGTACGATGGTTTGGCTTGGCTGATGCAAATTGTCTTGTTCCTTACTTTAGGACTTTTGGTTTTCCCTTCTGAAATCGTGCCTTATATTGGCATTGGACTGCTTATTTCCTTATTCTTGATCATCGTTGCGCGACCATTGGCCGTATTTATCAGTTTGATGTTTTTCAAAATGAAATTAAGAAGACGCTTTTATATCTCATGGGTCGGCTTGCGTGGCGCCGTACCGATTGTATTTGCAACATATCCATTGTTGGCAGGCATTGAAAAAGCAGATATGATGTTCAATATCGTATTCTTTATATCCGTAACGTCTATTCTAATTCAAGGGACAACATTATCCATTGTGGCAAAATGGCTCAAAGTAGGTCTCCCTGAAAAAGCGAAAAAGATTTCAGAAATAGACCAACTCATTTTAGATCTCCCCAAATCTTCAATGCAAGAATTTGAGATTTTACCCGACTATTTCGCAGTTAACAAACGTATTGTAGATGTAAATTTTCCTGCATCGGCATTTATTGTCATGATAAAGCGCGATAAACAATACATCCGTCCGGGTGGTTCTACTGTAATTAAGGCACATGACGTATTAATGGTGCTCGCCGATACGCCTAAGGATTATATCAAAGTTCAGGAATCCCTTGAAATCCCTCATTACTCATTGATTTAAATCACATCCACCAATCGTGGCAGATTTAAAACCATCGCAAAAAATCGAAATCCTTTTATAGAATTCAATTAACTTTTCTCTCCGAGGCTGGGACTTTTCTTTATGTTGAAATGGACTAAAATATATGTTTGGGATTAAATATGTTTTATTCTATCTTTAGTCTATACCCATTCTGAAAAATAATTCCTAAAAGAGAGTTCAATTATGAAAATACGCTATCCTAAAAAACGTTTAAAAGTCAACTTGATTCTTGGAATTGTATGGTTGGTATTCGGCATTTTAGCATTTACATTTGATGGAACCAACCTCTTTAACCTGGGCTACCTAGCTTTTGGCTTGATTTATCTTGGCCTGTATCTCTTTGAAAACAGTAAACAATATTTGACCATTGAAAATGGCGTGATCACCAAAAACACCCTCCATCCAAAAAGCATCAAACTCAACGAAATCAATCACATCAACGACTTTGCAGGAGATTATGTGCTCAAAACTGAACATGAGGAATTATCAATTAACAAGTCATATATAGAAAAGAATTCTCTTTTGGCATTGGAGACCATTTTGGAGGGTTTGAATTTAGACGTGAAGGAAACAATTAATGTCCAATCAAATCTCTCATAAATCAACTGGTTTTAAGATGGTTTGATTTATTGATGGGTAAATTATCACAATAATTAATACCACATGCTCACAGAAATCCACCCAAAACTCCCCATGCGAAATAAAAGCGTGACCAAGGCCTTCTATTTTGACTTAGGCTTTAAAAACTATGGAAACGCCGATTATGACGGCTATTTGATGCTATATAAAGATAAGGTTCAAATTCATTTTTTCGAGTTTAAAAACCTCGACATTAATGAAAATTACGGTCAAATTTATATCAGAACCGATGCCATTGAAATACTTTACCAATCCTTCTTAAAGAAAAATATAAAAATCCATCCAAATGGTCCTTTAGAAATAAAACCGTGGGGACAAAAAGAATTTTCAATAGTAGATCCTGATAATAATTTATTGACGTTTGGAGAATCCATTACAAATCAGATCTTTGAATAAAAGCAAAATCATCGGACTCATATTATGGTTTTCATGAACCATACTTTATTTCTTTTTAAGAAATGATGTGGCTGAAATAAAACAAACACATGTATTTGCAAAGCATTTTTGAAGTTAATAGCTCCCGATAAAATATTTTCAAGGTAAACAGCATCAAATTTATTTTTGTTTGGTTCACAAAAATGGCTTTTCTACGATCTCTAAATGGGATAACATTTATATAAAGAAACCAACCAATAGATCCCAAAAAAACATCCGCTACAGGACCATAAATTAGGTATCTTTACAGCCTAAATGATTGATGACTATGAATCCCTCTGCTTCTGGCTGGATAAAAAAATTATTAAAAGAAGTTTCGGTTGATGAAACATTTTTCAATAAGCCTCTTGAAACCTTTTATCAAGATCTCAAACATTGTGGCTTCATTTATGGCAGCAATGTCGGAATTGTGAGCAATGCCCTTCCAAAAAACGACCTTACCGACGAAGAATTGTGCAAGGCAAATTTAATTTTGACCTTCTACTATTTTTATAAAAATAATCCATCCGAAGAAAAATTCATTGATACCGTCATCAGCTTTTATAGTGCCATAACCGTTAGCAAAGCCTCTATTTTTGACGCTATTTTAGGGAAAAAGAAATCAGCAGCGCTTTTGGAAGACCTTATCGAAAAGCGCATTCATATTGACGATAATATCTTTACCAAAAACTTTAATTATTTTATTACCAATGCACTTTTATTTGTTGACGTCATTGCTTATGAGAAATTCTTAAAGACCAATAGTGTTTCAGATCAGCATTTGTTGAGATTTGAAACCGCCATAGAAACCATAGTCATTGAGGTTTTCGAATCCAAACTTCAAAAAAGCAAGTATGATGATAGCTTAGCGAAGTTATTTAAAGACTCCAGACGCTACCATAACAATGAGCCTATGGATTATGGCGATGCGATTACTGCCCTTGAAACCGATTTAGAAAAACAGTACACCATTGATATTGCGAGCATGGCTTCCTGGACCGATAGTAAGGTTGACCAAAGTGAAAATAAGTTCTTGACTCAGTTTTGCAGTCATTTAAATGTGGATAGAACAGTTTTGACCCAATCCATTTCAGACATTGACACTTTTTATTCTTCAAACAATAACCGTATTGCCACGCTAGGTTCCAAGAATTTTGTGCAAAGCTTTTATGACAATTCCAGCAAGATGGTCATCACACTGATCCGAAGAAACAGCAAGCGCTTGGTAAAGGAACTCAGGGAAAGTAAAGAATTGATGGTCCTATTGACAAAATCCACCCAACGCGAACTGACGGACCAAGAACATAAAAAAATTCAGGAGCAACTGTTGGATATTTTCAAATCCATCCCAAGTTTGGCCATCTTTATGTTGCCTGGAGGTGCCATCTTATTGCCGTTATTTATTAAGTTTATTCCCAAGTTGTTGCCATCGGCATTTGATGACAACCGAATTGACGATTAACTATTCCAGCCAATCCTTAAACTCTTTAACGCGTTCCCTTGCGACAATAACATCCTGTTCCTTATAAGTGTTCAGTTTAATTTGAAGACGCGAATTGGTATAACTAATCATATCCTTAATAGCATCGATATTCACATAAAACTTTCTGCTTATTCGAAAAAACTTATTGGGTTCTAAATCGGGCTCCAACTGTTCCAAAGTGACATCTAATAAATAGCTACGGCCATCAGAAGTATAAAGATAAGTGCCTTTGTTTTCGCTATAAAAACATTCAATATCTTCAATAGCAACCAACTTTAGATGTTGTCCCACCTTAACCGAAAATCGTTTTTTGTAATTCCTGTCCAACGGATTGACCAACATGCTTCTGATCTGATCAAAGTCAATAAGCGCTGGTTTTTGCGTTGGTATTCGAGATTTATATTTTGCAACGGCCTTTGCTAAATCATCGTCGTCAATGGGTTTCAATAAGTAATCAATACTGTTGAGTTTGAAAGCTTGCAATGCGTATTCATCATAAGCGGTCGTAAAAATAACAGCCGAATTAATCTCCAAAGCTTCAAAGATTTCAAAAGATAATCCATCGCTCAACTGAATATCTAAAAATATCAAATCGGGATGTGTGTTTTCTGAAAACCAAGCTATGGATTCTTCCACCGAATGCAACATGGTTTCGGCCTCAATTTCCAAGTTCGACAGCATGCGCTGCAAACGGCGCGCAGAGGGCTTTTCGTCTTCTATGATGATTACGTTCATTTGGTTTGTTTTATTTTAGAAGGAATACGCGTTGGCATTATTCCCATTTATTCTTCCGTTCTTTTTCCATCAATTCCCTGATCTTTCTTTCTTCCCAATCTTTTCCAAGGATGGCATAAGGTAAAAACACCGATAGTCCATGAGCGAAAAGTCCAATGCCCCAGAAAAAAAGGGTAAAGAAATTCCGCCATTGAAAATAGTTTTCATCGGGTCCCATCTGTTGGATATTTACAACAACGACCATTAAATTAACCACTATATAAACCAAGAGATGGATGTAAAATCCTCTAATTCTCTTAACGCGTTTCTTAGCTCTTTCGTAACGTTCCTGTTCAAAATAATTCGATTCCATTAATTCCATGTTTTAGTGTGTCGTTCTTTATCTAAAATTTCCTTAATTTTTCGTTCCTCCCAATCCTTTCCGTAGCCAAATACGCTAAAGGCCTGAATGACAAGTCCCATCCCCCAAGCCAACATTGGGAACCAAAACCATTGATAGTGCCAAGAAGTTTTATAATTAATGAATATTAAAAATGGGATGATAATACAATAAGACACTAAACTTCTAAAGAAAGCCTTGAGGTCTTCGACTCTTTTTTGAGCGCGATTATAGGCGTCTTGTTCACTATATTGATGTGTTGTTTCCATGATTGAAATTTGTTTGGTCAAGATGGGGATTTTTACTTTAAAGAAGTTTTCAAATTCTTCGATCAAAACCTTCCGTTTGGTCAAAATCCCATATCTGTTGACGATATTTTGAAGTCCCACGCCCTTTCTAGTTTGAAGGACTTCCTTTTTCTGTAAATTATTTTGTACTACCAAATAGTTACCCTCCACTGAAATTTTGATATGTAAAGGTTTTGATTCGCTTGCAATATTGTGCTTGATGGTATTTTCCAAAAGCAATTGCAAGGACAAAGGCACGACCTTGGCCTCTGGATCCATAAAATACTCAGGGATTTCAAAATTGATACTGTTTTCAAAGCGCATTTTCAATAAATTCATATAGGTTTTGGCAAACTCCAACTCCTCGGTTACCGTAACCAACTCCTTAT